>JAUHWE010000291.1 GCA_030424825.1 Verrucomicrobiia bacterium | reverse complement strand
GCAGTGGTCGATGTCATGACCGCTTTCGGCTGGCGGGCATCGCGTCAAGAGCCGATTAGCTACCGCCAGAACCCCTTGAGCCCTCTCCAGCCTGCGATATTGAATAATGGAGTGGTATCGACTTGGCTGACACAATTGTCGGAAGATCACGAATTGACTGAACTGTCTCTTGCCGCACCGTCGCCCGAAGTCTTAGCCGAGGAGCTGTACTTGAGAATCTTGAGCCGCTTTCCAACCCAGGAAGAGGCCCGGCTTTCCACCGCGTATCTGGAACCTGGATTCGAGAATCGTGTCATCGAGAATCCGAACGTGAAGCCAGAATCTCCGTCAGAACCGGAACTGTTTGTTACTTGGGGAAACCATTTGCATCCCGATGCGGACGGGGTGGCATTAAAGGCTGCCGCCAAGGCGAAAGCCGGAGACCCCCCGACGCCGCGTTTGGAATCGGATTGGAGAATGCGGATGGAGGATTTCGTCTGGTCGTTGATTAATTTGCCTGAAACATTATACTATCCTTAATATGAGCAACCTACCTCGTTCAACAGTTACACGTAGAGAATTTGTCGCTCGGGCCAGTGCTATGGCCTTGGCCGGGACCGCTGCTGTCGGACCGGGTCTTTTGGCTAAAGACCGGAATTCTGCAGCTTCTGCTGGAAAGGCGGAAAATTGCATTATGCTTTGGCTAGGAGGAGGTATGGGGCAAATGGATACCTTTGATCCTAAGCGATTGGGTGATCCGATGGAGAATGTCGCTGGCTCCGCCTATCCTTCCATTCGTACCAATGTGCCGGGAGTCGATGTCTGCGAACACCTCGCCGGTTGTTCGACCTTGATGGATCGCATGACGGTTGTCCGTTCCCTGCACCATGATGTAATCGATGAGCATGCGGCGGCCGTGATTCGAGTTCATTCGGGCAGGCCGACGAGTGGAACGATTCAGTACCCGTCTATTGGCTCGATCGTTTCCCATGAATTGGGAGCCGTCGATCCGCTGGTGCCTGCCTATGTGGTGGTGGGGTATCCAAACGTCTCTCGCGATCCCGGCTTTTTGGGTCCGAAGGCCGGATATCTTTATGTGACGGATACGCAGGCCGGACCCAATGGATTGACCCGTCCGCGCTACCTGACCGAGGAGCGCAATGCGAGACGGGAGCAGTTTTTAGGAAAGCTGAGAAGCCAGAGCAATACATCCGGACACCTAGGCGACTATGATTCCATGTTGACCCAGAGTCTGAAGCTAGCGGGCCCAGGCTTTATGGGGGCGTTTGATCTGAGTCGGGAAACGGCGAAGCTTCGCGAATCTTATGGGGGCGAGTTCGGACAGCGGTGTCTGCTCGCTCGCCGTCTCGTGGACAGGGGCGTCCGGTTTGTGGAGGTTTCCCACAATCTGAATTTCGTTAACGGAACGGGCTGGGACGTTCACTTTGGCGGATTGAAGAATCAGCACATTCTGATTCAGGAATTGGATCAGGCCTTGTCCGCGTTGATACGGGATTTGGAGGAATCGGGGAAACTCGATAAGACTCTGATCATTGTAGGGACGGAATTTGGCCGCCCGGCAGACTTTGATTCTGGGGGAGGCCGGGGGCATTACGGAAAATGTTTCAGTATGGTATTGGCGGGTGGCGGGCTTCGCCATCGCGGCGCTTATGGGCAAACCGATGACTTGGCACAGGAAATCGTAGAAAACCCGGTGTCAGTACCGGATTTTCACGCCACGGCATTTGCCGCTCTTGGAATTAATCCGGCAAAAGAGTTGTTCACGAGTAACCGACCCGTGCCTATCACGGATGGGGGAAATCCCATATCTGCTTTGTTCGCCTAGACAATCTCCGGTTGGTCGGTTGTTGCGGGGTGGCTGGACGCATGACTTTCAATGGGTTCAGTAACGGTTGGGGATTGTGCCCATAGATGGGCCAATTGCTTCGCTTGCCAACGACTCCTGTGCCTTCTCAGTAATTCCTGCCAGCAGTGCTTCATTGCTGAGATTGTAGCTGGGATAGTAGGAAAGACGTGTTTCGGCACTAAATAGAGGCTGTCTTTTGCTTAAGCCTCTCATTGACCTGGCATCGCTGTGGCACTGATGGCTGAAAACAAAGCGCTTTTCTTTCGATAGAATCGTCCCTATGAATTGCTACACTAGGGCCGAAACGAAATTTTCTGAAAAACTTTTAATTAATTCCCGCGTCTGTCTCGTCTTGGTCCGGTGCCCCTCGCCAAGATCCCAAAATGCTGAACGAAAACGCAGAGCAGTCTCGCTGGTTTCACGAGAAACTGCAGCCGCACGAGCCTATGTTGAGGGCGTGGTTGCAGAGCCGTTTTCCGTCGAGGCTGGATCTGGATGATTTGATCCAGGAATCGTATCTCCGTGTGCTTAAGGCCCATGCCCGGGTTCCCATGGACAACCCGAAGGCGTTTCTCTTCGCGACGGCTCGAAATCTGGCCCTCGACTACGTGAAGCAGCCAAAGTTTTCGCGGACGGACTATTTGGAACAGCATGACTTTGCGGACTTCGCCGATGAAGGCGCCGCCATCCCGGATGTCGTTGCGAGAAACCAGGAGCTGGAGATTTTGACGAAAGCGGTTCAGGCCTTGCCGAAGCGTTGCCGCCAGGCGTTTACCTTGGCGAAGATTTACGGAATGTCGCACAAGGACATCGCTCGAAAGCTGGGGATTTCCCGGCATACGGTAGCGGTCCAGTTGAGGATAGGGATCGTCAAGTGCATGGAATTTGTGGAGGAGTACGGAAAAAAGGGAACTT
The DNA here is from genome assembly GCA_030424825.1 of Verrucomicrobiia bacterium. Classification (GTDB taxonomy): domain Bacteria; phylum Verrucomicrobiota; class Verrucomicrobiia; order Opitutales; family Opitutaceae; genus Pelagisphaera. Next base: position 3,602 of record JAUHWE010000291.1, on the reverse strand, counting down.
ACTAGCGTGGGAAAAGAAGAACGAAATTCGGAGATTGATGAAGGAATCGCCATGGTCGCAGCAGACTGGGCGATCAAGCAAGCGGAAGGGCTGAGCGCTTCCGAACAGGACGCTTTTTTCCAGTGGCTGGCCGAGGATCCGAGGCACGGCGAACAGTTCGCCAAGTATCGGGACGGCTGGCGGGACTTCAACCTGCTCGCAGAATGGAAGCCGGAGCATAGCATGGAGCCCAATCCGGATTTGCTGGAAGTGGAGCCTCCGGTTCGCCGGTGGATGCGGTGGGGCGCTGGCTCGCTGGCCATCGCCGCAGCCTTGGCCCTCGTCTTCCGCATAGGAATAGGCGGGATTGATTCTTCCGAGAATCTAGACGGGCTGCGTATCGCATCCACGAATTACGTGTACCAGGTGCTGAGTGACGGAAGCGAAGTGGACATGAGGCAGGGGGCAGAGATTCTAGTCGAATATACCAAAGACCGCCGCCTCGTCAGGCTCCTTTCCGGTGAAGTGCACTTTACTGTAGCGAAGAATCCGAATCGCCCCTTCGTTGTGGATGTGGGCTCTACGGAGGTGCATGCGGTCGGTACGGCATTCAACGTGAAACTCGATGCGGATGAAGTGGGGATACTGGTAACGGAAGGAAAAATACGGGTTGATCGAAATTTGTCCGATCCAATCGATACGGATACGCATCGCCTAATCGGGACCAGAGTTCCGTTGATTGAGGACGTCCGAACCCCTGAGACCTTTCGATCGGACTTCATGGTTTCGGGGCAGCATTCGACGATGGACTTAAAGCCCGAAAAACTTGAGGAACCCGTTATCCAAACCTTGCCAGAAGCAGAAGTGGAGAAGCTCTTGTTTTGGAAACACAAGCTGCTGGATTTCGATGAGACTCCACTGTCGGACATTGTATTGGAATTCAATCGTCGCAACAAAACGCAAATCATCATCAAAGGGGAGCGGTTGAAGCAACTGCCAATTGTGGTTCGCCACCGATCCAACGAAGTGGAGAGTTTTGTATACCTGCTTGAATCCTATCTCGATATCAACGTTACGCGGGAAGGTGATGAGACCATTATATTGGCTGAAAGATAAGGTGGATCCCAGTTGCTATGCGGCTAATGGAAGGATCTGAGTGGACTGAACTTAGTCCGAATGACGGAAGGTTGTTGATGCAATTAGCTGAGCTGGACCTGCCATTCCGATTCGATCGTGTTATTATGATGAGTAGTAGAATATTTTGATTTTCTGACTATCCGTATAATGAGTTTATTTATTATCATACTAATATATAAAAACTTTTAATTAATATTGTGGGCTGTCTCGTCTTGCTGGAAAGCAAGAAAGCCCAATGACTACAAGTGCATCAGAAAAATTTGCTACCAACAGTTGTACTACATCGGCGATGGCGGGCGTTCTGTGCTGCAATCGTTCTAGGATTGCTGATTCCGGTATTGGGGGCGCAAGAGAAGAAGCAGTACATGCTTCCAAGTGGTCAAGCGGTGAAAACTCTCAAGATGGCCGCATCACAAGGAGAAGCGCAAATTTTATATGCCGTTCGAATGGTCAAGGGAGTGGAAACCAAGCGAGTTCGTGGATATTATTCACTCCGAGAAGTCTTGGATCGCATGCTGGAGGACACCCGACTCGAGGCCGTCCAGGATGATAAGTCGCGATCCTACATTATAAAGCCCAGAGCGGAGAAAGGAGGTGAAGTCCAGGAACGCTCTGAAAACGAACCACCAATTATAGAAAAAACTGAAACTCAAATGAATTTAGAAGATACTAGTAATAAGAAAAAAACAATCAGTGTACTATATAAACGACTCTTGGCTCTAGCCGCAGTGAGTTTATCCAACCTTTCTGCTCAAGAGGATTCTCAGGGGGAAGAGTTTATTCATGAACTTTCGCCCTTTGTTGTAGATGCCTCTTCAGACGTTGGCTATCGTGCCACGCAAACCTTGGCCGGGAGTCGGTTGAAATCAGGATTGAGGGATATCGGATCCGCGATTTCCGTTGTGACATCTGAATTCCTGAACGACACCGGATCCACCAGCGTGAAGGACGTTCTTGTCTATACGACCAATACAGAAGTGGGTGGAATCGGGGGTAACTTTGGAGGTGATGTGGACGGCTTCATTAATGTCATTAGAAGGCCCGAGAATGCTACGCGGATCCGGGGATTGGGGGCTGCGGACAATGCTCGAAATTTCTATTTGACGGATATTCCCTTCGACACCTACAACACGAATCGCATCGAGATCCAGAGAGGACCAAATGCGATTCTATTTGGTTTAGGACAGCCATCCGGGGTAATTAATAACTCCCTGATAAGGGCGGAGTTCACCAATTCCGGAGAAGTGGGGATTCAGGTGGATAGTTTCGGCTCTAAGCGGAGCACTTTCAATGTGAATAGAGAACTGTCGGATGACCGCTTGGCGGTTTTCATCGCTGGTGTTTACGAGGAAAAGAAATTCGAACAAAACCCAGCATTCGAGCGGAACAAGCGTATCTATGGATCTTTGCATTGGAAAATCTCTGAGAACTCCTCTCTGGTCGCTAATCTGGAGACAGGAAAAATCGATGCAAATCGTCCAAGGCCAGGACCATTGAACGACTATCTATCTACGTGGTATGATTTCGGGCGGCCGATTCTAGATGAATGGGATGACTCTCGCCTTCCTCCTCCTGCAGGCAGAAACGCTGGGTTGCATGGCTCGCAGGGTGGATTTCTTTTCGGTCCAGGAACGTACTTTTTCGATCCGGATTCGTCAGTTCACGAACCGGTTGGTGGAGAAGGGATGATTAATGGAGGGGTCGTCACAGGCGCTGGTGCCGCAATTGCGGGGGCCATGTTGCCGCTAGATTTACTGGCCCAGCGCTATGGCCAGAGTCCTTCTTCTCCGTTGATACCGGGGATAGAGCCATTTGGAAATGACCGGGCGTTTTATAAGCAACCCTCCCTCACCGATGATTCAATATATAATTTTCGTAAGATCCTATTGGAGGGACCCAATTCAGGCCAGAACAGTGATTTCACCGCCTACAATTTCACGTTCGAACAGCGGTTCCTAAATGGCAATGCAGGGATAGAGCTCGCGTTTGACCAACAGGAATACAATACGAGCAATCATTCTGCAGTAGGCGGAGGGCGCGGGGGCGCTCTTCATTTGGATTTCAATCGTGAATTGCTCGGTGGTCGTCCCAATCCAAATTTTGGTGGAGTCGCCGTTTTTGGATTTGATTCTGGAGATTCTTCTATCAGCGATCGAGAGGGGGCACGGGCAACCGCCTTTTACAACTTGGATTTTGGAGATGTATCCAATTCCGATTGGGTGGAGAGAACTATCGGAAAGATGGTCTTTACTGGCCTGTTAAATAGTCAGAAGATATATTCTGAAAGCTATCAATACGCAGATGTAGCGGATCCCATAGTCGCTGAATTGCAGCCGTCCGTGGCGACCAACGCGAATCTTTGGAATGCCGGAACGTATCGGGCGTTACCAATCGCAGGTCTGGAGCCGGGTCAGACGTTGATTGATTTGGCGAGCAAAGGCGATTTGGCTAATATTCGGATTGGTGGAATAACTGCGCCGCAAGTG
>JAUHWE010000290.1 GCA_030424825.1 Verrucomicrobiia bacterium | reverse complement strand
AGAAATACTGTACGGCTTTCCCGTCAGGGTAGGTGATACGGTTCATCTCACCTGCGGCGCTGTAGCCGTAGGCGATGGTCTCACCGTCCGCATTGCGATAGCTGGTGATGCGGTCCAAGTTGTCGTAGGTTCGCGACGAGCTAGAGGTAAACTCGCCTCCGGACTCAGTGAGCTCTCCGACTTTTACGACATTGTTGTTCGCGTCGTACTCGTACCCAACAACTCGATTGGCGACGATCGGGAAACTGTCGTCCGTTTCACCCAGTTCAATGAGCCGTCCGAGTTCGTCGTACTCCATGATCAGGCGGTTTCCGCTCGGCAGATTGTCTCGAGTCAAGAGGCCGCGCCCGTCATACGAATCTGAAACGGGACTTGAGAAGGAATTTGCGATGTTGGTGATTCGATTAGCGGTGTCGTAGCTAAATCGAGCATAATTCGAATCCGGTCCTTGAATACGACTGACCATATCATCAGAATAGTAGGTCTTTGTGAACTCCCGACCCAAAGGATCGGTAACCTTTACCAGTCGATCAAGGTCGTCGTACTCGAAATGCAGCGATTTGCCGGCGGGATTGATGATCTCCACCTGTCGCCCTAATTCATCGTAGAGAAACTGAGTGGTGTTTCCGAGAGCGTCCGTGATGGAGGTTGGCAGGTTCAAGGCGCTGTAGGTCACGCGACGAACTAAGTTGTCTTTGTCGTCGCGTGTCTCTGTGAGGTTTCCGGCCAGATCGTAGTCATATGATAGGGTGAGGCCGTCGGGGCCAGTCGAGGAAATGAGGCGTCCACTCGCGTCATAGTCATAAGTCGATTCTCGGCCATCGAAATCAACTTCGCGAATCAACCGATCCTCTCCATCATAAAAAGCCTTATACTCGCGGCCTGTCTCATCGACCGAACGCACGACGTTGTCATTGCCATCGTACTCATAAAATGAGCTTTCTTCTTTCTTGTTCACCTCTTCGATGATGCGGGACCTGTGGTCATAGTAACTAAGCGATTCACCTCCTAGTGGATCGATTTTACGAATGATGTCTCCATTGGGTAGATACTCGACGCGTGTCTCAAACCCCTCTGCATCTGTCATGATCAGGGGTCGGCCGGCAGGGTCGTAGCTTAAGTCAGATTTGATGGAGTTGTCCTGCATGTTTTTCGCCCCTTGCATCACGCCATTGCTCCATGTGTACTCAACGCCGCCGCCGTCTTCGATTAGGTTCTGGGTCATTTCTCCATTAGAGCCATAGGCCTTGTTCGTCTCGCCGTCATTTGCGTCTGTGATCCGCCTGAGATTTCCGTTTCCCGTGTACTCGAATTCAGAGACACGGTTCTGTGCATCGGTTATACTTCGAATCGTACCCGATTGGCCGTGGGCGAACTCAAGAACAGAGCCGATAGGATCGGTAACCGTTTGCATGTATCCAAAGGAGCCGTAGGTGAATGAGTAAACACGACCTAACGGGTCGCGTGTGGATGCCACCAGTCCTAATGAATTGTAGATCCATGTAGTCTCTGCTCCATCGGGTCCTTTGGCTGAAACCAATTGCAAGTCGGCATTGTGCGTCATGACCAGTTGCGAGCCGACCCGGTCTGTGTAAACGGTCGTCATCTCGCCGGATGGCCCCTCCGAATAGTCAAACGAACTTTTTAGGTTGGTGTCGACGCCGTCGTCCTGGGCGACAACCCGGCCGAGATGATCGTATTCAACGGCGAACAGGCGATCGCCCAAAGCGTCGGTAGAAGAGGTGATCTTGCTCGCGCCAGCGGCGGTTTGGCCAGCAGGGCTGTAGTTGAAGTTCTGCTGGTTAGTAGGCCTGGAAAATTGCAGATTGCACTCTTCTAGGGATCCGAATTCGCCTGCGGAATGGTCAACCAACTTGACTTCCCAGGTCCCTTCGGGTGTCTCGCCCATAAAGTCAAAGAGGCTCAATCCTTCGAATGACAGCTCACCTGATCCCGGCTGGCGGTCGTGTAAGGTAACGGTTGTTCCTAGCGGGGAGGTGAGTGTGACGACGAGATCCTGGTGCCGTGCATGGGTCACCAGCGCTTTGCCCAGCGTAACCACTCCTATCGGATTCTCATCATTCGTATCCATCTCGTGGACGAGCCCAGTCGGGTCATTGTCAGGTATGAACTTTGATGAGAAGTCTGCTCCGATTTCCCGTTCGTCTAGAATCGCTGCTTCATGTATCGTCGCGAGGTGTCCGAAAGTATCATACTCGAAAAGAGTGTGCCGATAAGGCGCGTTATCATTTTCGGTATCTACGTCGTTTATCGAACTTACGAGTCCGGTGTCGAAGTCGTAGTTAAACTCGATTCGCTTATCCGATGCCGGGTCGACGAGAGCTTTGATGAGTGTATGTTCGTACTCAACCTTTTGATACTGTTTAACTCGGTTACCGAAACCGAGCAGTCTTCCATGGGGTCCGAAAACGTAGCGATCTCCATTTTTTCGTAATAGAACAAAATTGTCACTACCGGAAAAACCGCTTTCCCCTGCGATTCTCAGAGAGTCAAACTGGGCCGCTTGGTCCTCAGATTCGAAGACATTGGTATCGTCGACGCGAAGGAATCGGTTGGAGCGAACGGCGTCGAGATAGACTTGGACGATGTTGTCGCTCACGACTTCGATTCGCGCTTCGAAGGGGTGGGTCCACCCGTAGCCGAAAGCGCCCCTTCGCCGATCGTAAGTAGAGTCATACCTGAGGGATAGAGCCATGGGCCGCACGCTTTGGACTGCCAGCGTGGGAACCTCTTGAAGAAACGCTCCCATCGCGGTATCGACGAAGAATCCCGCGAAGCTGGTACTGCGGCTGTTGGTGTCCGACCAGTAGATACGTTCGCGATCCGTGGCTTCGGTTTCGAACGACATCGAGTAGTTCTGTAAAGCGGTTCCGGAAATGGATTTCAATTGATCATTGACCTGTAGCGAAATGACTTCGCCCTTCGGCAATGGCTCCAGCGGGTAGATTCCGATGCTCCTTCCGAACGCATCGATATTCGCATCGATTAGACCGGAGAGAGAACCGCGTAGTTCGAACGCGTTCGAATTCGCTGTCGCGTCATCCACGTCTTCGTCGAATACAAGGATCAATTGGGAATTTGCAGGAACCTCCTGTTCGCCATCACTAATATTGGAATCCACGAACACGAATCTACGCTCCTTGTACAATTCCACGATTTCCGAGTCTGATAGGGCGGCCCGGAAGAAAGAGACATCGTCGATCGCCCCGCGAAAGTTCTCCGCAGAGCTGGCACTGCCTTCCCCATCGCAACCGATTCCCCACTTAAAGCTGTTTGAGGCGATGCCCGACTCGCCCAAGTGGCGTTTTCCAACGAGACTGCCATTTATGAAAAGGTGCATGTGCCCGCTAACCAATCGGGCGGTCACCAGACTCCAACGATCGAGCTCGATGGGTTCTTCGCTGATCAGCGATACAGGTGTGTCGGAGCTGTCGAAAACGGTGAAGCGAAGGGCGGTGTTCTCACCTGATTCGTCGGTATAGGTTTCTAGAATAATCGCTCCACTATCGTCACCGGCAATATCGCCATCCCAGTTGCTCACTATGCGGCGGAAGCCGCCCGGTGAAACGTTGTCCAGCTGGATCCATGCAGAGAGGGAAAACGCATTGCCCGGAGCAAAGCTGGAATTTTCAAGTTCGATACGTGAGGTGTCTTGATCAAAGCGCATTGCTCCGGCCGCGTTTCCTGCCAGATCGGCGGTCGCAGCGACATCAGTAGTAAGGTTGCTTGGGCCTCCCGTCTCCTCCGTAGCGTCGCCATCGAGAAGGTAGTGCTCGACTCGGTAGGTTTCGATTGGAGCGAATACCTCAAGCATAACCCTTTGGTAGGAGGCGACGCCGCGGTCTGAGGGGCTGAAGCTGCCCCACTGAAACTTGTTAGAGCTTGAACTGGTCTGGGCGAGGCCCGCGGCGACCGTGCGTCCATCGACTGAGAAATTCACGGTGTCACTCTCGCCCGATTTCTCGATGACGTAGTCGTGAAAGATGTCGCGGCCCGCCTCGATCGCGCGGTCGTCGCCCCCGTTGACCTCAACGATCGGGTCTGCGACCACGAAGTCCGTACCGAAGCGGAGCCGATTCCGGAGGGAGCCATTCCCGTATTCGACGTGGATCGAGGAGCCTACGGCATCATTGCTCTCGGGCAATAAGATCCGGGCCGTCATTTTCCAGCCATGAGTTTGCCCATTCGAGTCATCTTCATCAGGCGGATTCATCGTATAGCCTAAGGTCGATGTTGATCCCGTGCTGTTGTCGTCGATCGTCCATACACCTTGCCCCGCAATCGTGGAACTGGTTGGGGATAGGGCGCTATCTGAATTTGAAATCACGAAGCCTTCGTCCAGCGGCGAAACGCTACCCTCGTGCAGTGAAATGATCACTCCCTTTGACGGAATTGCCAAAAGGCTAACAAGAGCAATGCTCAGCCAAATTTGTATTAACGATTTATATACATCGTTAAATTTTGCGTAAACAGCTTGTGACGATAAAAAGAATGACCTTATCATAGCGCGTGGAGTGCTTTAAAGCGGTAGACCCTGATTTTTCAGCTGCTTCGAATCAATAAAAATCGACCCTAGATTTTTCCCATATATTGAGTAATGTTACGCACGGCTAAGATCTTGAAGTGGCAACAGAAATGCTGGAAAGAGACGATGTTCGGTAGTGCTCCCTCGGTATGAAAATTGAGAATCTGCTCTATCAGGTATTGAACGCCATTCCCTTAAGTATCTGGGTCCTGTTCGCCTTGGCGATGATTCTGCGGATAGGCGCAAGTATTTGGGGACCGAAGCTGAAGGGCTGGATTGGTGAACGTGTGACGTCGCGAATCGGACTCGGCCGGTTACCGAAAACTGGATACTCGGTTTACAACGATCTCTATCTTCCGCGTCCTGACGCGCAGGGAACTACCCAGATCGATCATGTCGTTGTTTCACGATATGGCCTATTCGTTGTGGAGACTAAAAACTACAAGGGCTGGATATTTGGTTCGGAGGGTGGCAAGCGCTGGACGGTCTCTCTAGGTCGACAGAACTTTCAGTTTCAAAACCCGCTACACCAGAACGAGCTCCACATCCGAGCGCTTTCAGAATACCTGAAGGTGGAGAGAAACCTGTTCGTATCGATAGTGTTCTTCGTGGGCCAAAGCGCATTTAAGACGGACCTGCCTCCCAATGTTCTGGAAACGGGGTTGCGGGACTACATTAGATCTTTTCAAAAAGAGCAGATAGGCGACGATGACGTTGAGCGTATCAATCGATCCCTCGCCAATCTTGATAGGTCCTTGGATCGCCGTTCGTTGGCCAAGACCCACTCAAAAGCGATTCAGAACCGAATGTCACAACAGCCGGTCGGATAAGCTTTGCCTAGGATTCCCTGAATTGTTTGAAAGCGGACCATTTTATAGGGCCAAAAAACTTTAGAACCTTCTAAAGTTTTTTGGCCTAGTGGAGTCTTTCCAAAACGAACAATAATAAGTGGTGAATGGGAGGAGACTAGGAGTGGCGGGTTGCTGGTGAGCAAATAGAATTGTTTGAATTGACCCTTGGGGTTTCAAGTCTCACCGCCAGCGAACCGAGCCAGATCCATAAGAGCTTCGTTCGTGGTCACCACACGGGCGTATCGATCTTTCAATGTAGCGATGCTGGCTTGATGCAAGCTCGGTGTTACGGTCGCACAGGCGTCTTCGACCATCGTTACAAAATAGCCAAGGTCGCTAGCGGCACGCACCGTTGTCTCCACGCACTCGTTTGTGTAAACCCCACACACAAAGAGGGCGTTTACGCCCATGTTGTTGAGAACGTAGTTGAAGTTGGTCGATGAAAAAACGCCACTGGCGGTTTTGTTAACAACCACTTCGTCATCGACCGGAGCGATTTCCTCGATGAACTCCGCTTCTTTGGATCCTGGAGCCGCTAGCAAGTTTAAGCGTTTGTGGCCTGAACTGCGGTCTCTCCCATCTTGGGTGAGTGATTGAATCCGAGTATGCATTACTTCCAGTTGGCAATCGCGAAACGCGCCCTGTAGCCGTTTCACATTGGGGAGCACTGTCGTTTTCAATTGGTTGAAGTAGTAGTCGCGTCCTTCTTTGGGTACGCCCGATTTTTCCGGATCGCGAAACACGCCGAACCCTTCCATGGCGTCCAGGTATTGTAGGTCGATGCAAAGCAATCCGGTATTGTGATTGATGAGCTGTTTAAAGTGGCCGGGGTTGTCCACGATGGAATCGTGATAGATGGCCTTAAGGGGATCTCTTTGCTTTGAATTGTCTTCACTCATGTCTCTCGAGTTTCAGGAAGCTATTACGATTTTGCCATTCGATTGAGAGTGCGGAGCATCAGGTTTGCGCCG
>JAUHWE010000289.1 GCA_030424825.1 Verrucomicrobiia bacterium | reverse complement strand
TGGGAGCGAAGTTCCCTCGCAGGCCGACCATGCCGTTCGGGTAGGTGAACCGCGGTGTGAGCCCCTTATCGAGCCACACGGTGGCTTCCTTCCATTCCAGCGTATCGTCTTTGAGTTCAAAGCGAGCCAGTTCAGGCTCGATCGGCTGGGGTCGGCTGAGATCGCCGTATTTCTGGCTTCCCGGAACGATGCCCAGTTGAAGGGGTTCGCTTTTATTTGTGGATACGCGTTTCTCAGGATGGTCGTGTATCCGATTTTTCGCAATCGCTTTGGCTCGAATCCGGTAGAATCCGTCATGCGGCACCCCGGATTCGAATCCATGAATCTTGGCATAGGCCCCCTCGTGCCGTTGGGAAAGGGGCGTTTCGTAGAGGGCGATAAACTCGTGATTTGCCCAATCTTCAAGAGCGCGATCCAGTTCGGGCTGTTGCTTGAAATTGTCCGTAAAACGGTAGGTCGTTTCTGGAGGCTGGTCTTGGTTGGCAAAGACCTTTTCGATAATCTGATCGGCTGCCTCGATATATAGATCGAGCAAATAGCCGGAAGTGACTAAATGGTCACCGATGGTATCTAAATGATGGTCCGTCTCGTCGCGTGGAAATGACTGGGTCGGATCGAAACTCGAAATATCGATATGGAGCAAGTCCCGGATGGAGTTGCGGTATTCCCTCCGATTGAGCCGTCGAAAGACCGTCTGCTGTCCCGTACTTTTGAGGAGCGTGTAGCGTTCTTCGAGGGCGGTGGTAAGCGCTGAAACGATACGTTGATTCTCGCTTTCGCTTGGCTGGATCTCCACCTCGATGGGAGGCATTTCGCCGAGATTGATTATGTCGAGAATATCCTGAATGTGCAGAAGTGTTGTCGTATCTTCAATGGGCAATGACAGGGTGTCCCAGCGGCGATCGCCTTTTTGTTTCTCCTCACCATGACAGTTGATGCAGTATTTTTCTAAATAAGGTCGAAGGACCGTTTCGAGTTCTGCCCGAGGCGCTTCAGATTTGGAGGCGTGGACATTCACGGTGAAAACGCATGCCGCTACCCAGACCGTTGTCACTATTGCCAGAGAGGAAAGTGAACGCTGTCGGACGGATTGCAGAGCGATGCCCCTACAAGGTTGAAACCTATCGGATGACACCCGCTTAAACACTTTGTAGATCGCGTAGCGTTCCCGTGCTCGTAGCAAAGGAGTTCGCTTCAATGCCCAATCGATTGAGGATCGAAAGGTAGAGGTTTGAAAGCGGGGCAATTTGCCGGCCCTTTTCGATAAAGGAAAGGTGCTGCCCGTGCCGAAATCCGCCTCCCGCGACCATTATAGGCAAGTTTGTATTGGTGTGGGAATTACCGTTGCCCATGCCCGATCCGAATAGAACGATGGTGTCCTTGAGTAAGGACTCGGTTTGATCGGATTCCTGCTTCTCGCCTAGCTTTTGCAGGAAGCGAGCGAACTGTTGCGTCTGGTGCTTTTCCAAAGTTATGAGATCCCGGATCTTCTCTGGCTGCATTCCGTGGTGGGAAATCGAATGGTAGCCACCAGATACCCCCAAAACGGATGTGTCGAATCCTTCGCTTGAAATTTCCAGGGTAGCAATCCGAGTCGAGTCGGTTTCTAGCGCCAGCAAAATCAGGTCGTAAAGGGTTGGCAGATCTTGGACGATTCCATGGTTCTCGGGAGGATCGATGGGCGCTTTCGGCTTGGGGACGTCAATCCAATGGCTATTCTGAATGACGGCCCGTTCGGCGTCGCGAACCGCTGTAAAGTATTCGTCCAGCTTTTCGCGGTCCCGTTTACCCACCTGATGAGCGAGGGAATTGGCATCGTCTCGAACGGAGTCCAATATCGATTTCTTGAGGGCAGATCGCCGTGCGGCAGATTCCTTTCCTTCAGCGGAGTCCTCTACAAACAGTGTATCGAAAAGCTTTCGCGGATTGGTTATGGGCGGAACCCGAACTCCGGAACGGGTCCATGACATTTGACATCCATTGTGAAGCCCACTGTCGGACCCCACTGCGAGGGAGGGAAAGCGTGTTTCGTGTCCGAGCGATTCAGCGATGCGCTGATCCAGACTGATGTTGCCATCCGGCATGTTCTTGGCATCTACACTAAGTACTCCTGATAAAAAGGAATGCACGCCAAAGTGGCCTCCGGTCAGACCGTGATCCAAGCCAGAGAAAATCGTGAAGTCCCGTTGCAGAGGCTTCATGGGAGCGAGCAACTCGGGGAAGGCGTACGTCGACCCGGTCTCAGTGGGAAAAAAGGCGGGCTGGTACATCCCAAACGAATTGCCGACCGCGACAAAGCGTTTCGGGTTGGGCGAGGGATTGGTGACAGCGAATGCCGGTGTCATCGCCTCCAGGTAGGGAAGGGCGAGGCATACGCCTGCGCCTCTAAGGAAAGAGCGGCGGGAAATGTGTTTTGAGAATGCAACGTTCATCCGACTCGGGGCTGATTGTTTTTGGGTACTATCGAACAACGAAAGACAGTTTTAGTCCTTTGACACGGTATTGCAAGAAACTCGAGCAATTAGGACACTTTCCGCGCTGCTTATGGACTTGCCATCTCTTTTCCGTCGGAAAGTGTTTAACAGCATGAGCATGCCCCGAAAAATTGGTTCTCTCGTCCTCGGTCTCTTCTTGGCTTCCATCGCGATTGGGCAATCCGCGAAAAAGCCCAATATACTATTCATCCTCCTCGACGATTTGGGATATGGGGATTTGTCGTCTTACGGAGCGACGGACTTGGATTCGCCTCGTATTGATGCGTTGATGGCAGAGAGTCTCCGGTTCGACCAGTTCTATTCGAACTGCACGGTTTGCTCGCCGACGCGGGCGTCTTTGATGACGGGGCGCTATCCAGATTTGGTTGGGGTACCGGGAGTCATTCGTCAAAACGCCGCCAACAGCTGGGGCTATTTGGATCCCAAAGCGATCACTCTTCCTCAGATGCTCAAGAAAGCTGGTTACCACACCGCCATGGTGGGGAAGTGGCATCTAGGCTATGAGTCGCCTAACATTCCCAATGATCGCGGCTTTGACTACTTTCACGGCTTCCTCGGCGATATGATGGACGACTACTATAACCATCGGCGCGGAGGGGTGAATTGGATGCGATTTAACCGCAAGGAGATCGACCCCGTAGGGCATGCGACCGAACTCTTTTCTGACTGGGCGATTGACTATTTTGAGTCTCGAAAAGGAAAAAAGGAGCCCTTCTTCCTCTATCTCCCGTACAACGCGCCGCACTTTCCTATTCAGCCGCCCGATGACTGGCTGGAGCGGACGAAAAAGGCAAAGCCGGAACTGTCCGAAGGCCGCGCTAAAAATGTGGCCTTCATTGAGCATACCGACTACCACGTGGGCCGCGTTCTGGATGCGTTGGAGAAGTACGGGCAGAAGGAGAACACGCTGGTGGTATTCAGTTCGGATAACGGAGGAGCGGCTAATTTTTTCCAGTCGAATGGAAATTTGCGTGGGGCCAAGCAGGATCATTGGGAAGGAGGCATCCGCGTTCCGACTTGTGTACGCTGGCCTGGGAAGGTTCGTGTTGGAAGAGTGAATACCATTGGCATTACCATGGATTTTTACGCTACATTATGCGAGGTGGTAGGCGCGCGGATTGATCATAAAATCGAAGGACGCTCGCTTTTGCCGTTCCTCTTGAAGGGAGATGAATCTGGCCTAAACGATCGAACACTTTTCTGGGTGAGACGGGAGGGTGGGGCTACCGGTTACCAAGGTCGTGCCTACTACGCCGTGCGCCGGGGGCCCTGGAAGCTCGAGCAAAGCACTTCTTTCGCTCCCATGGAGCTGTACAATCTTGAGGACGATCCCTTGGAGACTACGCCGATCGACAATCGAAAGATTACCGCCGAATTGGGATCTGCACTGATGCAGCACATCCAGGAGGCAGGGCAAATTCCATGGCAGAAAAAACACTAGAAGGATTCTGCACAAACTCCGACGATCGTTTCATCGCCCCGTTTAGGTTGCTGAATACGTGCTTGAGATATGAGGACAGATTTATCGATGCATTGAGAACTCGATCGACGAACTTGAATAAGAAAGAAGTCGCTAAGGCATTGATTCAGTGCGTGCAGGCAAAGGGAAATTTGTCATTAACCGTTCAATAAACCAGAGCGAAGGGTTGTTGCAATATCAGGAGAAGTTGAATAGCGACGAATTATGGCAGATAGCATATTAAATTCCCCATACGGTCACTGCTACCTATGACGTCGATACCTTGGAAAAAAATTGGCCTGTTGCTCGGGATTATCGTTTTTGGGTTCATGCTTCTGTTTTACAATCCCGTACCAGAGCAACCGGGAGTTGGGAAAATGGCTGCGATCGCCACCTTGATGGCTATCCTGTGGATCACCGAGGCGATCCCATTAGCAGCTACGGCATTGATACCGCTCATCGCATTTCCGCTTACGGGGATTATTGACGCGAGCGCGGCGACTAAAAGCTACGTGAACTCGATTACGTTTCTCTTTATTGGTGGCTTCCTGATCGCTCTATCAATGGAGCGGTGGAATTTGCACCGTCGCATTGCGCTCAATATCATCAATGCCGTCGGGAAGAAGGCGGATATGCTGGTGCTTGGGTTCATGATCGCATCCGCGTTTTTATCGATGTGGATTTCAAATACAGCGACCGCCGTAATGATGCTTCCGATTGGCTTGGCGATTATCTCCAAAATGGAGGAGGAGTTCGGCGAAGAAAAGGCGCATTCCATATCGCTCGTTTTGATGCTGGGCATCGCGTATGGGTGTTCGATTGGGGGTGTTTCCACACTGGTCGGAACGCCAACTAATTTGGCGTTTGTGAGAATTTTTCAGGAGTCGTTTCCCGAGGCGCCGCCCATAGCGTTTGGGCAGTGGATCATCATAGGCATCCCATACTCGCTGGTGCTGTTACTCGTAACCTGGCTCCTGTTGACGAAAGTCCTGTGCAAATTCGACAAGTCGCTTTCCCTTGACAGGTCGCACATCCGCAAGGAATTGAAGTTGCTTGGTCCCATAGCTCGGGAAGAGAAAATGGTCCTGAGCGTATTCATGGCCACCGTCTTTCTATGGACTTTCAGGAAGAAGCTGGAGCTGGGATTCGTCTCTCTACCTGGCTGGTCCGATCTGTGGATTGGTTTCGGCGAAGTCGACGACGGCACGATTGCCATTGCGATGAGTCTGCTGTTGTTTTTTCTCCCTAGCCGAAAGGGGGGCACAGCAACGCGCATCCTAGAGTCAGATGTTTTTGGCAAGCTCCCTTGGGGAATTATTTTGTTGTTTGGGGGAGGTTTCGCTTTAGCGGCTGGATTTGGAGAGAGTGGATTGTCTGAATACATCGGGGAAGGCTTTCGATCCTTTGGAGAGTTTCCATCCTTGCTGCTGATCGTAGTTATATGTCTGGGGGTGACTTTTCTCACAGAGCTCACCTCAAACGTGGCAACCCTATCTATGCTGCTTCCGATACTGGCTACTTGGGCGGTTAGTTTGCAAATGCATCCGCTTCTATTCATGATACCTGCTACGATATCAGCATCGATGGCTTTTATGATGCCAGTCGCGACACCACCCAATGCGGTAGTTTTCGGCAGTCAGCGGATACGCATTTCGGAAATGGCGCGAGTGGGATTACTTCTAAATTTCGTAGCCATTGCATTCACCATTATAGCAGTATATGTGTTCTTTCCAATGGTGACAGGAGACCGCATAGGGACGTTTCCCGATTGGGCGAAATAGAGTTGAAAGTTATCGGGCGATCTCCGAGTGCCCACAACTGGAAATTTAAGGAGCGCTCGGGGATCACCCGATAACTTAACTTTCGTCCCACAGTCTTACGAGTGGACCGCCTTTGCCAAAAATGGGATCGGTCTCGGGAAGTGGGGTCGCGGCGATTCGCTCAACGGATTCTGCGTATTCATTTGGATCACCTCGATTGGTTTCATAGTGACCCTGTCCCGACGGATAGGCGCCCACAACGAGAAAGTCTCGAGAGCATTCGAGATTCTTGTGGGCAGTTCCTGCGGGGAGGATGACCAAGTCACCAGCAGCAACATCAAACCCTTCGCCCTGAGGCCCTCCTAGCTGTAGCTTGGCTTTCCCTTGAGCAATCCCGAGCGCTTCGTGAGCATTGCAATGGAAATGCTGAAAATCGTAGACGCCCCAACGCCAGCAACCGGTCCATCCATTGCGCATAAAGACTTCTTCAAAGCAATCGGCTATCGAATGAGCACCTGTAGTCAAAACCTGGTGATAGACAAGCACTGGGAGGTTGGGATTGTTGGGAAATGAAACACCGTCTGGTCCGAAATGAAACGTATTGGGTTCGATGCGTGGGACTGGCATGGACGGTTCGGTCAGTTCTTAGTTCAATTGAGGGGCTTCGC
>JAUHWE010000288.1 GCA_030424825.1 Verrucomicrobiia bacterium | reverse complement strand
ACGCCGGACATGAAAAGGACTCGGCAGTACTAACCACCGAACCTTCGGGATCGTGTTGCCATTCAAAACACGACCACCATGCGTCCGAGGATCAACCTCCTGCGACAACGGCCAAATACTATTGCCCCATGTGCCCGGGCGTGGAATCGGACAAGCCGGATGACTGTCCCAAGTGCGGCATGCGGCTAGAACGCAATCCTGCGTTTAAGCCTGCTTCGAAAGCGCTGTGGATCTGCCCCATGCATCCGGAGGTCCAGCAGGACCATCCCGGCCAGTGCCCGAAGTGCGGCATGAACCTGGAACCGATGTCAGCCAACGCGGAAAACGATGATGAGGAAGCCCGAGAGATCTGTTCACTCGCTTTGAAATTCTGGGTAGGACTGGGACTCACTATCCCCGTTTTCCTCATCGCCATGGGAGGAATGATCCCCGGACTGTCCCTTGAGGAATACCTTCCGCATTCCACCAGTAAGTGGATTGAGCTCATCCTCGCCACTCCTGTCGTATTTTGGGCAGGCGGCCTGTTTTTCACTCGTGGCTGGCGGTCCATCGTCAATCGCAGCCCCAATATGTTCACACTCATCATGCTAGGTGTTGGCGCGGCTTGGGGATTCAGCACGGTAGCCGTTCTCTTCCCGCAGTTTTTCCCGGATACCTTCCGTATGCATGGCAAGGTCGACCTCTATTTCGAAGCTGCGGCCGTTATAACTGTACTGGTTCTTTTAGGACAGTGGCTCGAAGCCCGAGCTCGCCGCCAAACCGGGAATGCGATCCAGGGTCTTCTCAATCTGGCCGCCAAGACCGCTCATAGAATCGACGACAATGGCAACGAGGAAGATATAGAGATTGACGCCATACAAAAAGGCGACCGACTAAGAGTCCGGCCAGGAGAGAAAATTCCTCTTGATGGATCAATCCGTGAGGGCAAAAGCGCGATCGACGAATCCATGATCACGGGCGAACCCGTTCCCGTCGGGAAAGGTGAAGGCGATCGAGTCATCGGTGCCACGGTCAACCAGACAGGAAGCTTCATCATGGAAGCCGAGGCGGTGGGCGATGAAACCATGTTGGCACGAATCGTCGCCATGGTGGCCGACGCACAGCGCAGTCGCGCCCCTATCCAAAAACTCGCTGATTCGGTGGCGGGCTACTTCGTTCCGGCCGTGGTGACCGCCGCTTTGTTAGCATTTGCAATCTGGGCGATATTTGGTCCCGCTCCATCCATGGCCTACGCGACCGTTGTCGCAGTCTCCGTGTTGATCATCGCTTGCCCTTGCGCCCTCGGACTAGCAACACCCATGTCGATCATGGTGGGCGTTGGTAAAGGCGCCCAGAACGGAATTCTCGTGAAGAACGCAGAAGCGATTGAGCGGGCAGAGAAAATAACCCACCTGATTACCGACAAGACCGGCACTCTGACCGAAGGAAAACCAGCCGTAGTGGACTGGCATCCGGCGAAGGGCGTTTCCGCCGTTGATCTGCTGCGCCTGGCCGCTGCGGTCGAATCACAGTCTGAGCACCCGCTAGCCCGTTCCGTATTCGAAAAAGCGAAGTTGGAGAACCTGGACATTCCAACGGCTGTGGATTTCCAGAGCACGACCGGGGGTGGCGTCCAAGCAAAAGTGGATGACGCAACCGTTTACGTGGGCAAGCGAGCTTTCATCGAAGCGGAAGGAGTAAAGATTCCTCAAGAATGGACCCGCAACGCAGAACGGTTTCAGGACGAAGCCAAAACGGCCATTTGGGCCGCTCGCGACGATCAGCTACTCGGCATGATAGCGATTGCGGACCCGATCAAGAAAAGTTCGAAGGATGCGATCCGTTCACTTCACGCGATGGGCATAACGGTCATCATGTGCACTGGAGACAACTCAAGAACCGCCAACGCAGTCGCCAAGGAGCTCGGCATCGACGAAGTCCACGCTGAGGTATCCCCTGAGGACAAACAGCGTATTGTAAACGAACTTAAGGACAACGGCCACCGCGTCGCCATGGCGGGCGACGGGATAAACGACGCTCCCGCACTGGCTGCGGCGGACGTGGGCATCGCCATGGGAACCGGAACCGATGTCGCAATCGAAAGCGCCGGGCTTACTTTGGTCAAAGGTGACCTTCGCGGTATCGTAGGGGGGTTGCGTCTCAGTCGGTCTGTAATGCGCAACATCCGGCAGAACCTGTTCTTCGCCTTTATCTATAACGGCGTCGGCGTCCCTATTGCAGCAGGAGTTTTGTATCCATTCTTTGGGATTCTTCTGAGTCCAATGATCGCCGGTGCCGCGATGTCGTTCAGTTCCGTATCTGTCATTATCAACGCCTTAAGGCTGAAACGGCTAAACTTAAAGTAAAGGTCTCCCTATCTTATACAAAATGGCAGAACCTGGAACGTAAGACAGGTAGTGATTGGCTCTACGTTTTCAATCTGCTAGGTCTCTTGGCTAATTACTCCCTGTGTCGACCCCGTCCGCTACGATCTCGATCGAACTGTAGGTAATCCAAGGGACCTGTCTCAGTTTTGACCTAATCGAGGCTAATTCAGCGGGTGAACCTGTCGTATGAATGGCTGTCGCAAAGTGCTGCGGGGCCACTTTCCAAAGACGAATACTTGCCTTTATCGATTCGTTTTCCGTCCCCACAAGCTTCCGAATTTCTGCTTCTTGGTCACCGAACTCGCCCCCATCAAGTAGAATAGCGGAAGTGTCTGAAAGCAGACTCCACGCCCATTTCGTAATAACCGCAGCCCCAACAATTCCCATCAACGCATCAAGCCATAGTAAACCATAGAATTTACCAACCAATAGTGCCACAATAGCGAATACAGAAGTCAGCGCATCCGCGAGCACATGAAGATAGGCCGCCTTTAAATTGTGATCGTGGTGTTCGTGATGGTGGTGGTGGTGGTTATCCTCATCGTGCGAGTGTCCATGACTGTGCCCACTATCATGCAGAATCTTGGCACAGCTCAAATTCACGACGAGACCAATGATCGCGACGACAATCGCTTCATCAAAAAGAATCTCCTCGGGTGAAAAAAAGCGGGCGATTGACTCAAACGCCATAACGAAGGCGACGACCACTAGCGCGACTGCACTCGCAAACCCGCCAAGGACACTCACCTTGCCCGTGCCAAATTTATAAAAGGGATCTCCCGCGTGTTTGCGAGCATACCAATAGGCGAACAACGTGATGCCAAACGCGGCTACATGGGTTGACATGTGCCAACCGTCGGCAAGCAAAGCCATCGAACCGAAAAGAATCCCCGAGGCAATCTCCCCGACCATCATGATGGCGGTGATGGCGATCACGATCTTCGTCGAACGCTCACCACGCTGATGCCCTACAAGCATCTCGTGATTTTCTCCATGAGCTTTCATTTCAAATAGCTCTTAACGATGCTCTGAATCTCCTTCCCCGTATCGCGAATCTCGTCACTGACATCGTCACTCTCGATCAAATGATGCTCGATGTGGCTCAAAATCAGTTCCTTTGTGAGGGCATTGAGAGCCCCTCGGCAAGCAGCTGTATTTTGGAGGATCGCGAAGCAGTCTTCACCCTCAGTCAACATGCGTTCAACTCCTTCAAGTTGCCCTTTCAGACGCCTAACACGAGCGATAAGCTTTGCGTTCTCGGTAGCCAAATGTGCCATATTATACCATAGTAGGGTATGGTATTAGTTCGTCAAGTTGAACCTTTAAAGTTCATA
Source organism: Verrucomicrobiia bacterium (assembly GCA_030424825.1). Lineage (GTDB taxonomy): Bacteria > Verrucomicrobiota > Verrucomicrobiia > Opitutales > Opitutaceae > Pelagisphaera. The sequence goes on along the minus strand of JAUHWE010000288.1, from coordinate 2,683 downwards.
GGTAAAACAAGCCCTTTCCGAGGGATGGGGAAACGCGCCTATCGGTCTACATCATAAAAAGCCAGAATGAGATTGTTTCGTAAGGCTGTTTTGTTTCAAATCACCCCCATGGCTCCAAACGGCGAATCTAGATAGGTAATGTCGCAAGAATCGAACATGATCGAACAAGTCGTCTTATTGAATGACGCAGGGCGCTCCATTGGCAACATGCCGAAGTCTCGCGTCCATACTGCGGATACACCCCTCCATAGCGCGTTTTCCATTTTCCTGTTTGATGGAAACGGAAAAATGCTGGCCCAACAGCGAGCATTCTCCAAAAAGACCTGGCCCGGAATTTGGTCAAATGCCTGTTGCGGTCACCCTGCCCCAGGTGAATCACACTACGCTGCCGCCTGTCGACGCGTTCGCCAGGAACTTGGAATTGACAAGATCGAACTCGAGCTCGCCTTGCCCGATTTTCGATACCGAGCCGAATTTCAAGGAATCGTCGAGAACGAGATCTGCCCCGTATTCATTGGCTTTTGCCGCCAACAACCGATTCCCAATACAACCGAAGTTGCCGCCATCGATTGGATTGACTGGAATGACTTTGCAAACGCCTGCAACGGAAAAGCTAATACCCGATTCGACTCTTTCTCCCCTTGGTCGCTACTAGAAGGCAAAGAGCTTCAGCACTTTCCCTCCCTCAATCACTACCTCGGCAAAGGGCCCTAGAGGAGAGTATTCGCGCCGTTATCCTCACACGCGTCGGTGCAGAGTAGAGTCACCCCTTCAATTCTCACGGGTGCAATACACAAGATTCATTGTTATACGGTTCTCGACTATCGCTCAGCGCAACTGGGTCTGGTGGGGCCGTTAGCCGCTAATTGAATTTAAAACTTGAACCCGTTCTCAGTATTATTCATTCCGAAACCGTAGTAACCTATTGTGAAACGCCTTCTTTCCATCATCGCACTGTTTTCCATGGTTTGCAGCATCACCGCTGCGAATGCGGGAGTGCAGTTGCTCTGCTCGCATGATGATGGTTTTGGTCACGTCGTTGCACATAACGCCCACGAGAAAGAAACCCATGCATCTTGCGTACATCAGGACTCCCCTGAAAATCGATCCAGCCAGGATCTCACGCATGAAGACCCTGATTGCAAAGACGTCGTATTGGACGATTCCGAGCTAGAGGACCTATCGTCTAGTAGCGATCGCTCGAATGCCAAGGCCCCTTCGATCCAATTGGCATCAAATGCCTACACAATAAGACAAATCGACGCATCGCTAAAGGACGCGGCAAGACCTCCTGCGTTTAGAGTATTGACGGAAAACAAAAGCCGTCGCTTCGCCAAGATCGTCCAGATTCGTTGCTGATATCCTGATTCGAGTAGCGTCCCCTTCTTTGTCAGGGGACTGATCCGTCAGAGACTCACTTAAGTCCCTGCGCTTTGCTTCATCAGAATCAGGATTTCCTATGCATAAACGAATCGCAGCCTTCGCTGCCACATTACTATTCATTACACTTTCAAAAGGTCAGCCAGACCGCTCGCTCCCAACAGAATGGGATCGGGCCACGGCGATCGCATTCGCTTTAGAAAACAACGCGGACCTTCGGGCGGCAAGACTGTCGATCGAACTCGCAGAAGCGAGATTCGACAGAACGGGCGTTCGGTCCAACCCATCAGTCAAGGTCGACTACGCGAGTGACTTTTTATTTAATGACGAAGGCGAACACGCCTTCGGCATCGGGTTCTCTCAAAAATTCCCGCTGGCGAATCGTCTCAAACGGGCCAAAGACGTCTCGCGGGTCGATATCGCCAAGGCTAAGACTGAAGTCAAAAAGCAGGAATTCGCTATCGCTCATTCGATCAGCGAAATCGCCTTGGAGATCCAAATATCCGATACGCGAAAGACATCACTGGAGCGACTTTGGGCCAAGGCAGAAGAAATCGCGACGTTTATGCGATCACGTGTTGGCCAGGGAGAGTTTTCCCACCTGGAAGCCAACCAGGCAACTCTGGAGGCCCGTTCCCTTGAACAGGAAATCAATCGACTGACCAACGAACGCAACCACCTTGTCCACTCCTTAGAACCTCTACTGGGCCTTCCCTCAGAGGAGGAATTATCGTTCGTCATAAATAGCAAGATCGACATCGAGGAGGATTCTCTTGCGTTCGACAATCTACTATTCGAGCGCCACCCAGACTTTCAATTGGCTATCCTCAATGCCCATTCCGCCGAAGCGGAAATCGCGTTGGCTGAGTCCGAAAACTGGGAAGACATCACCGCGAGTATTTTCTGGGAAAACGAACGAGGAATCGATCAACCCAATGGATTGGAAACTGATCGCTTCATCGGAGTTGGTATGTCCATTCCGATTCCATTGCGAAAAAAAGGCGAGCTACGAGCAAGAGAACAGCGAATCGCCCGAGATCAGTCCCACATGAAGGCCGCAGCAATTAAACTGCGAGTGCTCCACGAAATCGAACACGCTAGGCACGAAATGGAAGATCTCCGAAACAGCATACAAAGCTACCGGAAAGAGGTGATCGAACTAGCCCAAGCTCAACTTGAGGAAACTCAAGTGGCCCATCAGAATGGGCAAATCAGCTTTGTCGCCCTAATGGATGCTCAACGCCAGCTGTTAGAAATCGAGCACAATCACTTGGATACACTGGAGTCCTTTGCCCACGCACGG
>JAUHWE010000287.1 GCA_030424825.1 Verrucomicrobiia bacterium | reverse complement strand
ATCCGATACCGCATCGATGGCGCGGGATGGTATGCGAGTACTGGCATTGGCTTCCAAACGTGTAGGGCTAAGTCAGACTGTTCTTGAACGGACGGATCTCGAAACTGACATGGTTTATCTTGGAGTGCAGGGAATGATCGATCCACCTCGCCCGGAAGTGATAGATGCGGTGCAACGCTGCCAGACTGCGGGCATGCAGGTGAAAATGATAACGGGGGACCACGTGATTACAGCAGAAGCGATTGCACGGCAAATTGGCATAGGCAATGCAACCGAAGGTGAGGATCATTCTAGCGATTCTATGGCGATCAATGGGGTTCAGCTTGAATCGCTTTCAAAGGAACAACTCGCAGAAGAAACAAGAAGTAAACTCGTCTTTGCCCGTACCTCTCCAGAGCAAAAGCTGCAATTGGTTGAGGCACTACAGGAACAGGGTCATATCGTTGCCATGACGGGGGATGGAGTCAACGATGCCCCTGCTTTGAAGCGAGCGGATATTGGTGTGGCAATGGGGATACGAGGAACCGAGGTATCCAAGGAGGCGGCAGATATGGTGTTGGCGGACGATAATTTTGCCTCGATTGTCGCGGCCGTTGAAGAAGGGCGGGGGGCGTTTCGCAATCTTGTGAAATTCATTACATGGACCCTGCCTACGAATGTTGCCGAGGCATTGGTCATTCTGTCAGCCGTGGCGTTCGGAACCGCCCTGCCGATATCTCCCGTCCAGATTCTGTGGATCAACATGTCGACCGCTGTGCTACTCGGCATGATGCTTGCCTTTGAGCCCAAAGACCGAGGAATCATGAACCATCCACCGAGAGATCCGAAGAGTCCAATTATCAATGGCGAGTTGGTCTTCCGAATCGCCTTTGTCGGGTTGTTGTTGCTGGTTGGCGCGTATGGAGTTTTTCTTTACGAGCGTCGATTGGGGATGGAGCTTGAAAAGGCGCGAACATTAGCGACCAATATTCTGGTTTTTGGAGAGCTGTTTTATCTTTTCGCTTGTCGATCCCTGCGGTATTCCATGTTTAAAATCGGCCTGTTGAGCAACAAGCTCCTAATTGGAGGAGCCTTGGTGATGGCTAGTCTGCAACTGGCCTTTACCTATGCTCCGTGGTTTCAGAGCCTATTCCATACTCAGAGTCTGGCCTTAAGCGAATGGGTCTATGTGTTGGGAATCGGCTTAGCCATCTACACGCTTGTGGAAATCGAGAAAAAAATCCGCCTCAACCAGGAGAGCAGAAAGCAATCGTAGATCGTATCCTGAAAGAAGTAAAAGGTCTGTCTATTCGAAGATTGGATCAAGTATTACATTTTTATAGACGACAGTGTTTACGAGGTCTTGGTCTTTTCCTTCGTAATCGACTTTCGATAGCACGTGACGAATGGCTTCAATACGTGCTTTCTCTTTGTCGTTCCCTTCAACGATGACCCAAGGGCAGTGCCCCGTATTGGTGGCTTTGAACATCGCCTTTTTATATTTCGTATAGTCGTTCCATTTCATCTGCGCCTCACGGTCCACAGTGCTCAGTTTCCAACTAGTGAGGATGCTCTTTTTTCGGGCCTCTAGCCGATCTGCCTGAACATCCCTTTCGATCGAGAACCAGAGTTTTATAATTTGGATACCATCATCAACGAGCATCTTTTCCACCTGGGGAACTTCTTTGAGAAAGCGCTGGTATTGCTCCTGGGTGCAAAAGCCGAGAACCGGCTCTACCAGAGCCCTATTGTACCAGCTGCGATCGAAAAATACGATTTCGCCTGCATTGGGTAGTTTCTCAATGTAGCGTTGAAAGAACCACTGGCCCATTTGGACGTCACTGGGTTTAGGGAGGGCGACGGCACGATAGAGTCTGGGATTCAGGTGTCGGATGAACCTTGCTACGGCTCCACTCTTACCAGCCGAATCGCGTCCTTCGAAAATAATGGCCAGACGCTTTCGGTCCTGGTGAATCGAATGTTGCATTTTCACCAGTTCGGCCTGCAACGCTAACAATTGCTCCAGCGTTTCAGGGCTGTCGTAGGCATCGCTAGCGACTTCTGGGTTTTCTAGTGAGAACTTCTTTTTATTTTTCTGTGCCATGTCCTAGAAGGATTTTTTCTTATAGTGGGTTTTCAAAACAGATTATCTACTAATTGTGGTGGAAAGAAGTTGAGTATCCATGATGTCGATAATGGCGATAATCCCGACAAGTCGACCTTCTTCATCGGTGGCCAGCGCTTTACTCGCGTTATTTCGACTCATGAGAATGAGGGCGTCTTGCAGTGAGGAGTCCTGGTTGATTTTGGGCAACTGAACGAATGGGAGCGTTTTGATGGGTTGCTCGAAATCCAGTTCTGAAGAGAGCATCTGAATGTAGAGGCTCTCTTTCTTAAGGGCCCCGATGGGAATCCCATTTGAATCGATAATCGGTAGGTAGTTTTTGGATTCTGCCTTAAATCGGGTGATGGCTGCTCCGATAGTTGATTGAGCGTCAATGGTAGCCAAATTCGAACTCATGGCATCCCGCACGAGCCGTGCCAATTGGCGCTCCCCAAGTCGGCTGATAAGCGCTTCCAACTCGTCGTGAGTGAGGTTGGATTGAGCGGTTTGTTTGAGGAAACTCGCAAAGGAGGAATCCGCCAACACGATCTGCTGGAATAGGGAATTCCGAATCGTTACGAGCGTAGTCGGTTCCAGTGCGACTGCCTGAAACAGGTAGTTGGTTTTTTCCAGTAAAGCCCTTTCTCCGAAGTGCTGGTGAGCGAGAACCGTTTTAACTTTTTTCCCGTTGTCTCGCAATTCGATCGCGCCGGATTTGACGATGTAGAAGGAAAACGCGGGGTCCCCTTGGTGAAAAAGCACATCTCCTTTTTCCAGATGTGTTTCGCTTGCACCCGTCGAGTACTGCGGATTGAGAAGATTGATATCTCGTGGGAAAAAGAGCTCTAATGTCCAGTCGAAGACGACGCGCATCTTGCGTTCGATGCCGGGAAGTTTCATGAGGTAGATGGATCGCCACATCCACCAGGCGAAGAGTCCGGAAAAACGCAGGCCCTTGATTTCGGCGACGGCACTATGGTGCCCAATCGAAGCAAGCTCACCGATCGCTGTGAAGGCAAACGGCTTCGTCGGGCTGTTTTCACTTTGTCGGGCCATATTGCGTCCCATTAGCTCTCCTTGACGAAGCGCGAATTGAGCGGTGGGTGGACTCGGCGTCCCGTCCTTTTGCGGAACCAAGGCGCAGTCTCCGGCGGCCCATACCGAGGGAAATCCGCTGATGCTACAATCAGCCAGCGTCTTTAAACGACCCCATTCCATCTCAATCCCGTATTCGCGGTTCAAGGACGTGACGAGAGGGTGAGGCGCGTTTCCGACCGTGCAGATCACCGTATTGGTCTCAATGTGAGAGCCATCGTCCAGATAGACACGATTGGCGGTAATCGCCCTAGCGCGTCGCTCTAGCTGAATATCGAGTGACCGCTTTTTCAGGTGGGATTCGGCGTACTTGCCCAGTTTCTTGTTGAGGGTTGGCAGCAGGTGGTCACGACTGTGGATAAGGGTGAAGCGAAAGTCCTCCCAGGAAATATTCTTATACTGGTGGTAGATGGCGCGAGCGAGATCGAGGAATTGGCCCGCGGTTTCCACGCCTGAGTAGCCGCCCCCAACGATGACGAAGGAAAGCAGGCGCCGCCGTACGTCGGCGTTAAAGGCAAGATTGGCTTCCTCTAGTCGGCTGACGAAATGGGCCCGGATACGCATGGCATCCCCGACGTTCTGGAGGAGCAGGGAATGCTCTTGCATACCAGGGATCGCGCTGAGATCGATTTTGGCGCCGAGACAGAGGCCAATTTGTTTAAAGCCGAGTTCGATGTTGCCGACAAAATCGCCGACGCTCAGTTTGAGAACCCGATTGTCTAGGTCGATTCCGGTGGCCTGAGCTTTAAAGACCTTGGCCGATTTGCAAAGACTCCGAATCGGATTTACAACATGTCGAGGGGATAGAGCGGCTCCCGCAACTTCCGGAAGCATGGGCTGAAATACCATGTGGTTTTCGCTGGCAACGATCGCGATGGAATGCGAATGCGCTTTGCGGCCCAATTCGCGGCTGAGGGACTTGGCGGCATAGACTCCCGCAAATCCGCCGCCGAGTATAATATTATCAAATACCTGTATGGTAGGGGTCATAGCCGCTCGGTAAGTATTGAGAGATGGTTGACTTGTTTCTCGGCTGCAATGGCATTTTTTCAATGCCTACCATCCAGACTGCTCAAGAGCCAACTTTTTCTATAATTGCCATCGATGATGGCGCTTTCGGAGATCCCGTTCGATTTTGAAGCACGTCGAGCTTGTGCCATCGCGTTCGAACCGACAGGGTATCGAAAATGACAATGGTAATCGCTTGGCTGGATTTTCTAGATCAATCTTCTGTGCTCACCCGCATCGTGATCATCGCAGGCATAGCGGGACTCGCTCACCTCGGCGTGTATCTATTGCGCAAGCTATCCCTCTACTTGCTCAGCCAGGAAGGCTTGGATCTTTATCCGAAGATTCGGTCGGTAATCGGATTGGTGACCAGCCTTTTGATATTTGGACTCTACTTCGGGGCCGTCGGGTTCGGTTTCAATGAAATGGGAGTTCCGCTTACGGCGTACTTTGCGAGTGCCACCGTGATAGGGCTGGCGGTAGGGTTTGGATCGCAGGGAGTCGTCCAAGATGTGGTGACGGGTTTAACCTTGGTCTTTTCCGACCTCATTGACGTGGACGACATGGTAGAAGTTGGCGGCCAAGTGGGAATTGTGCGCTCGATCGGCATGCGGTTCGTTGTGCTGGAAAATCCGATGGGAGCCTTGGTATATATTCCAAATCGTTCGATCGGAAATGTGATCAACTATCCCAAAGGCTATCTCCGCTGTCTGGTGGATGTGACGCTAATCGGCGATGCAGAAACGAACGCGCAAATGGTTGAGAAATCAAAGAATCTCATGAGTAACTTTGTGGAACAGTTTCCTGGAGTGCTTGTTGCGGCTCCGTCGGCGGAAGGCGTCCGGGAGACTACTGGAGGAAAACGGTTTGTCCGTCTCAAGTTCCGCATTTGGCCGGGACGAGGGGGTCCGCTGGAAACGTTTTTCCGCCAGGAATTAGTGAAACGGATGCAGCACATTGACAGTCAATACCAAGAGTGGATGGTGAGTGTCCTTTACGAAACGGAAAAGCCGATTCCTAAACGCCGGACCCATGCGAAAAAGGCGTTGCCGAAACGAACGCCCGCAGAAGGAAACCGCTCGAAATCGTAGCGCTGTCGTCCTAGGGATGGCCTATTCGCTAAAGGGAATCGGCTGGGAAAAAGTTGGCTGCTTTCAGTCCGTTGAATATGAATTGGACGGCGAGTGCTGCCAGGATGAGACCCATCAAGCGAGTAGTGATCCGGAGGAAAATGGGGTTAAGCCAATTGGCGCCTTTGGCGGAAAGTTTCAAAACCCAATAGGTAGTGATTCCAATTAGCACGATAGCTCCAAGCAGTGCCCCACGTTGGTACCAATCTTGAGCTTTATTGGCTAGGAGGATGCTGGTAGAGATCGCGCCAGGACCGGCCAGGAGGGGAACGGCTAGCGGAGTGACTGCGATATCTGATTTTTCCGCACCGGCTTCACTTTCCTCTGTAGTGATCTTTTGGTCCGAGTCTTTCGCATTCAGCATGTCGATCGCTATCAGAAGAAGGAGGATCCCACCTGCCGTTTGGAAGGCGGGAATTCCGATGCCGAGCGTGCTCAGGATCAAGGATCCCGCGATTGAGAACACGATCAATATAAGCGATACCACGAAGCTCGATAGTTTAGCCATTCGGATACGTACCTTGAGCGAGTCATGCGGTGTCATCGCGAGAAATACGGGGGCAGCTGCGATCGGCTCGACAACGACGAATAGCGAAGTAAAGGCCAGTAAGGCGTATTCGAAGATGGTCATGTAATGCAAAGGATACTCGCCGGCTCATTATAGTGGCCAGTAAAATTCTGTACAGATATTCCGCATGGTAGCAATACAGGGAACTGTCAGCTGAATCTGGGAACGCGTCCATTAAGCTGAATTATTGCAGGGGCGTCGCTTACAGCGACCGATTCGTAAGATGTTCTAGCCACTTGAGCGGTCGCCGCAAGCGACGCCCCTACATCGTAGATCAATTTGATCGAATTTATTGGACACGCTCTACATGGTTTGTGGGTCTATCCGGCGTCCAGCATGCTTGAGAGTAACGTGGCGATGCCTAGGAAAGAGAGGAAACCCGCAATGTCGGTTATCGTGGTGAGTACGATGGAGGAAGACTGGGCGGGGTCCAAACCAAACCGTTTCAAGAGAATGGGGACGAGGGCTCCGGCTACTCCGGCAATGGTCATGGAGATAATCATGGCCAATGCCATGACTAGAG
>JAUHWE010000286.1 GCA_030424825.1 Verrucomicrobiia bacterium | reverse complement strand
CGCCGCAAGAGCGTAACCCGTTGAAACAATTGGTATCGGTATTCGACAGTCGTTAAAACCGCAATGATTACAAATGAAACTGCTTTCCCTGTACTTCCTCTCTTTTTGTAGTTTGGCTATCGCATCAGCGTCCCAGCCCAACGTCATTCTCATTGTTACAGATGACCATGGGTACGGTGACATGTCATGCCATGGAAACCCTTATTTGAATACGCCAAATATCGATCGACTCCATGACGAGGGAATCAGTTTAGACGACTATCATGTCGATCCCTACTGCACTCCAACGCGTGCCGCTTTGATGACGGGTAGAATACAGTGTTCGCGTAGGCGCCTGGGCGGTGACGGAAGGCAGGCAGTTGCTCAACGCGGACGAAACGACGATGGCAGATGTATTCGAGGCCTCAGGATACCGGACAGGAATATTTGGCAAGTGGCACCTAGGGGACCCCTATCCCTATGCTCCTCGGTATCGAGGGTTTCAGGACACGGTCCATCATTTGGCCGGCGGAGTAGGTGAAATTGGAAATCCGGTTGGAAATGACTACTTTGACGACACTTATTATCGCAACGGCGTATCTGAAAAATTCGATGGCTATTGCACGGATGTATTTTTCGACGAAACGCTGCGTTTTATCAGTGAAGGGAAAGGGACTCAATTCCAACAGCCATTTTTCGTTTACCTGCCCTTAAACGCAATGCACGGTCCGTTGACTGTTGATTCGAGCTACTCCGATCCGTTCCTGGTGAAAGGCTTGTCTGAGGCGCGTTCCAAATTCTATGGAATGGTTCAGAATTTTGACGAGAATCTAGGCAGATTGCTGAAAGCTTTAAGTGAATGGGAAATCGACGACAATACGATTGTAATCTTCATGGGAGATAATGGCACCGGTGGAGGAGTCGACACCAAGACCATGGAGGGATACAATGCGGGCATGAGAGATAAAAAGGGATCTACCTACGAAGGGGGACACCGCGTTGCTTGTTTTGCCCGCTGGCCGGGCCATTTTGATGGGGGTAGTACCGTAGAGGAATTGACCGCCCACCTAGATTGGCTTCCGACCTTGATCGATCTGTGTGGTTTAGAAAGACCGGGCAATGTCGCTTTCGATGGCCGAAGCATTGAACCGTTGTTGCGTGGGAATTCCAGCGATTGGAGAGAAAGGACATTGTTTGTCGATCGCCAAGCAGATCAGTTGGAAATGTGGAATCCCAACGTAGGCCCACAGCAAAAATATCCGAGCCGAGCCGTCCTAACGGAACGTTGGCGACTGGTAAATGGAGAGCTCTATGACATTATCAATGATCCTGGCCAGAAGAACGATGTGTCCCATCAGAACCCGGAAGTGGTAGAGACGCTCTCGGCCGCTTATACGAAGCACTTCGAAGACGTTAGCCGTCACGGAGGGGCGTTTACACCTTTTGTTATAGGGGCTCCAGAAGAGAATCCGACCCGATTCATCACTCGGGATTGGCATCACACTGAGGGAGGCGTCATTTGGAAAATGGAACTTGTGGAAGACGACTCTCTTTTCGTAAACGGATTCTGGGTGGTGGATGCTCAATCAGCAGGACGATACGAATTTCGGATTTCCCGCTATCCAAGAGATTTGGAGAAACCGATGGGAGCGGTCGAAGCACGTATTAAAATTGGAGATACATCGCAATCGATACCACTTAAACCGAGCGAGGCGTTTGCAAAATTCGAAGTGAATTTGAATAGGGGTCCAACCGTTCTAAAAACGTGGCTGACCGACGAGAAAACAAATAATCAACGTGGCGCTTACTATATCGAGGCCAAGCGTTTGAGCAAGTAGGGCAGTCAATAGTGCTTACCCCAAAACCCGCCGAATTCACCAAAAAGTGGAATCACCGGGTGAATCGATGATCGTTTTTAGCCAACTCATTTCATTTCCATCGACAAATTCTAAAGACTAGTTGGACTTAGTTTATGTCGTTAAAAATGAAACTGAGGCATTTGTTATCAAATTTAGCTCCAGTGATTATCCTTGCTGCGAGCAACGCCGCTGAAAGACCCAACATTGTTCTCCTCATGGCCGAGGATATTGGTCAGGACTTAGCGTGCTATGGGATGGCCGGAGTGAAAACGCCCACTTTGGACCGAATGGCGGATGAGGGGCGGCGGTATGACAATGCGATTTGTGCCAATCCCATTTGTTCGCCCAATCGATCCGCCTTGATGGTGGGAGTGAACCCGACTTTGTTCGACGCCCACATGCATCGGAGCAACCGGGATGTTCCTTTAAAGGCTCCCTTTAAGCCGATTACTTACTATTTGAGGGAAGCGGGCTACACCTGCCTTCTGGGCAATGATCTCGTATTTGAAAAGGGGAGGAAGACGGACTGCAATTTCAAGCATACCGCGACCGGACCCTACGATGGGGTAAATTCGTTCGGCCTATTCGACGCCGCTCGTGATTTCGAGGCGAACGATGCTCCTTTTTTTGCTCAAATACAACTGAAGGCGACACATCGCGGTGACTGGTGGAATGGAATGCGAAATGCCTCCAGCCATCCTGTATCTGTGGCAGAAGTCGTGCTCCCTCCCTATATTCCAGACACGCCCAAAACGCGACAGGACTGGGCCACCTATTTGGATACGGTAGAGTTCATCGACCATGAAGTCTGGCTGTTGCAGGAGGATTTGAGAAACAACGGGCTACTCGAGAACACGGTGATCATTTTTGTCGGAGACAATGGTCGCTGCAATATTCGAGGAAAGGGCTACCTCCACGAACCAGGGATTCGCGTGCCTCTGATCATTTGGGGACCGGAAGCGATTGTCGCGCCGCGTGCAGTAGAGGATCTCGTCAGTGTACTCGACATATCTGCGACGGTTTTGCATCTGGCGGGAGCGACCATGCCGGACTACATGGAAGCGCGTCCGCTAGTAGGGACAAATCGTCCTATGAAACGAGAATACGTCTATTCAGCGCGAGACGGCTGGGACGAAATCAATGAGTGTATTCGCTCGATTACCACTACTCGATTCTCCTACTTGAAGAACTATCTTCCAGAGCTTCCTTACGATCAGCAACAAGCCTATTTGGACTTTCACAGACCCGCACTCCATGAAATGAGGAGGCTCCAGGCAGAGGGGGAGCTGACAGGTAATGCAGCGCTTTTTCTTAGTGATTCAAAGGCTCCGGAAGAGTTGTACGATTTGCAAAACGACCCGCATCAACTCGTAAATCTGGCAGGGAATCCCGAATACGCGTCAACGCTGGAGAAGATGCGATCCTATCTTGCAGATTGGCAGAGCAATCATGATGACCTAGGACTTAAGAACTATCGCAACCGTCCTACGGAAAAGAGCGCTGCGGGAGATGTTCGAGCGTGGCTGCAAAAGAATGACCCTGACGGTTGGCAAAACCTTCTCGATGGAAATATCGGCGACAGCTACAAGGAGTGGTCGAAACAGGCCGTTAAGGCGGCGGGGAAATAGGCACAACGGCGCTAGAAACTAGCTACGTCGCTTGCAGCGATCGCATCAATTGAATCGACCCTATAGGCAGGTGGAGCTTGGACCGATGCAGCAGGGACACGGATCAACAAAGGGTTGAGCTTCCCGGTTACACCGAATTGAAAAATTGGAGTAACCAGCTCACCCATATCTACAAAATATACTGTGATTAGGGTTCAGTTCACTCCTGAAAATGAGTGCAATCCGTGTGAGGGGGTATCCTTCTCATTCGATCCATACGGGCTGAGTAAACGCACCATTTCGGGCGATGTCCCAGACCTCAATTCGAATCCACTTCCGGTTTGCCAAGTCGATTTTTAGAGAAAGATCGCGCTTATCAAACTCTTTCGTATCTGACAGGTCAATACGCTCTCTAAAGACAGATTCTCCGTCTCCCGATACAATTTCTAATCGATTGAGGGGATAAGTCCATTCCAGCGAAGCATTGAGAGAGACGGGCGCGTTTCCCATGGTGAGATTCAAGTGCTCGCCACTTTCCTTGCCGCCGACTTGGAAATGCGTAATGAGAATCTCTCCTGTGGTAACAAAAAACTGGCCTCGGCGGAGAGTGTCCAACACGGGCTGCCAGCCGTCTTGGTATTTCGGAACCGAATCGAGCTTGAGGTAGTTGATGTTCATGGCGCCAAACAACTCGTAGCCTTTATAGATCTTGAAGATATCGACTTCTCCGAGGGTGTATTTTTCTTGCCTCCAGTTCGCCATGTCGTCCTGTAAATCGAGATTGCGCCATCCTAAGGAATCGCGGGAATAGTCCGCTGGCATCGCCTTCCAGGCGGCGCCGAGAAAACGATCGCTCTGGTACCAGGCGGTATCGCGGTAGGCATCGGGGAAACCCGTCGAGCCTTTGACGCGTGCGTGAGCTGTCCAGGCTAGGCCGCCTTCACGTTGAAGCAGTTTGTAGACATCCTCAGGACTGCCGACATGATAGACAGTGCCAAATTCGGGGGTCTCCTGTACAAACGGTTGGCTCTCGTTGCGATTCAGCACCCAGTTCACTGGCTTGGGGAAGAAACTGATCCAATGCCCCCCTAGATGGACATTAGGCTCTTCACCGGGCAGAAGAAGAAACCCATTCCGTGACAGGCGCTCACACTCCTGGTGCATCAGCTTCAACTGAGCCAGACGTTCGTCAGTTCCCAGTTTAGGGGTCGCCCCTTTGTGGAATTCCGCCAGGTGGACGATGTCGACTCCCATCTCTTTGAATACATCGACGAATTCCGGATTCTTGAGTCCTTTGGGGATGCCACTTGTTTTTTGCTCTTGTTGCTTCTCCAGATAGTCAAGTGAATGTTCAATGTGATAGTGGCTGGTGAAGGTTTTGTATCCCGGCAGTTTTTTGAAAGAATCGTTTCGCGTGTAGCACGTTACCGCTTTCAGAACCTCCGGACCGGATTTTCTCGAGAGAAAGATCAATGTGCCGAGAGACTGTTCGGTTCCTGGAGGAGCATTGACCCAGGGAACGTATCTCCGGTCTCCAATACTAGGCTGGCGTACACCCCAGGCGAAACCGTCGATCATGTCCAAATATTCATGGCCCGCCCAATTGTATCCATAATTCTCTGCAAAATCTAGTGGATAGAGGTATTGATGCGGAAAGGGTGAAATTGCGACCGATCCACTATCGGATGAAAGCGCCATCGAGCGATATTTCGTTTCATACACCCTCGCCGTCTCTTTCTTCAATTCCGCAAACTCTGGTTTTCCGAGCGCATCGATCCAGTGGAGCCGGTGACCGTCGGTTTCGGGCTTTGCGAGTCCGAAGTGATAGAGAAAAGCGGTGGCATCGCGATCCGTGGAAACTCGAGCTTCCATATGTATAAACGGGCTGCCTCGATAGATCAGAAAGTTCAAGGTACCGGAAAAGTGAGTGCTGTTCAATCCGCCGATTTCGATGCGGACCCGGTCGCCCTGCGAATGAACGGAAACCGACTCGGGTATCAAATAGCCCTTTTCAACCGAATAGGGTCTCGTGGGGACCCGGTCGAAGAAAATGGACCAGCCCGAACGTTTTTCTAGGTCGCGGTCTCCAATCCAAAAGAGGTAATTGGGATCGAGGCCTTCCATGATGGGCTTTCCGTTTATACCGAGCTCGCGAATCAAGGGAGCCGCGGCTTGATTGCCTTTCCGAGGGATGAACTGCAGATCGAGGTGAGCGGTGCCTTCAGGGGCCTCCCACGTTAATCTTAGCCCATGTGACCGCTCTTCCAATGCGAACGTGCCCGAATCGTCGAAGTCGGAGCGATCCACGTCTATGGCGAAAATGGGCGTAGCTGAGATTGTGAAGAATAATACTGAGAGGAGTCGATTCATAGGATGATTTTTAAGGAGCGTCTTCGAGGTAGTTTCGCCAGCCTTGGAGACTGGTTATTTTTCCAGCTTTCTCCCACGCGAAGCCGGCGTAGTACGTCAGTTCACCTTGGGTGTTTGTTGGAACGATCAGGACAATATGACTTTTATCCTTGGAATTACTGTGTATGGAAACCGCTCGTCCTATCTTGCTTTCTGGAAGGACTACCCCAGTGCCAAGCCCGTTTCCATCGTAGTTTTCCCATGCCGCCACCCAGCGATTTTCCGGATCCGAATAGGCGAGTGCCTTCCCGTCGTGAGTGGTGACTCCGATTGCTACGGATACACGCGACGGTTGGTTGTCGACCTCAATTCGGCTTTCGACTTTAAACAACTGAGAGCCAGCTTCGAGGGTAATTCGTCTTGTTTCACGGGCGGAAAAAGGGAGGGTATCCCACTCGTATTCAACTTCTATGACCGCCGCATCCGGTCCGCTTTTTATTATTCGATAGTTCTGATACACATTGGGGATATGCATTTCTCCATTCCACCAGATGGCTAGACCCCCGCATCCTAGAGACGCTCCCACGTGGTAGGGATCATAGCCTTCTCCGCGGTCCTTGTGAT
>JAUHWE010000285.1 GCA_030424825.1 Verrucomicrobiia bacterium | reverse complement strand
CCACAAACGAGGAAATTCGACCTACCTGGTCGGAACGGTGATTCCAATGCTTCCGCACGCGCTTTCCAATGGAGTCTGCAGTTTGAAAGAAGACGAAGACAGATTAACGAAATCCGTTTTTCTAACTTTCACCAAAGGAGGAAAAATCAAGAGTACCGAATTTTCTAATACCGTAATCAGGAGCAACAAGCGACTGACGTACAAGCAAGCCTACACTCTGCTCTTCAATGACGATCTCAAAGTTGCTCGTAAACTAAAGCTACCCCCGGCTCACCAGACTGGATCCACAGGTAGAGCTCTCTCCGATCTGAGCAATTCAGAACTCGCAAAGCTTCAGAGCTCCATTCGATCCCTCTGGAAAATCGCCTCTAAAATGCGGTACGAGCGAATGAAAGCGGGCAGCTTGGATCTCGACATGAGCGAAACCAAGATATTCGTCGACAAAAACGGGTTTGCCGATCGACTCGAGAAAGTTGTCAACGACGAAAGCCACCAGCTCATAGAAGAGTTTATGCTCGCCGCCAACGAATCGGTAGCAAAAGCGATGCGGGATGCCAACCTCCCTTGTCTCTACCGAACCCATGACGATCCCGACGAAGAAAGACTTAATGAGCTTCGCGAATATTTGGCGACTTTCGGAGTAACCGTTGCCAATCTAAATGTGCGTACCGAGGTCATCAAGCTCCTCCAAATACTGGATACTCATGATCAAGGACATATACTAAAGACTCAGCTTCTACGGTCGCTTAAGAAAGCCTGCTACCGTGCCACACCCGACGGCCATTACGGGCTCAATAAAAAGAACTACTGCCACTTCACCTCACCGATTCGACGGTACTCAGATCTCATTGTACACCGGGTATTCAACTACTTTCTCGTCAAGGTTAAAGGAAAGGAACCTCTATCGGGGTCCCTTCCTCAAACGAACATCGCTCGAGCCAGCGCCCTAGCCGAACACCTGAGCTTAACGGAAGTGAACAGCACAGAAGCAGAACGCGAGTCCGTTAAAGTCAAATTGCTGGAGTTTTTCGAACGGGAACTCGAAAAGCCGAAGAAAAGCCAATTCACTGCGGTTATTACTGAGGTAAGGAATCACGGAATGTTTATCGAGCTCGTAGAGTCAAACGCCTTTGGCATGGTACACATTTCTACTCTCAAGGACGACCTGTATCGCGTTAACGAAAGCGGAACGGCTATTATAGGGAGGCGAACCCGAAAGAAATATCGAATTGGGCAAAAGGTGAACGTCCTTGTCCACCGAGTAGACCGATTCAAACGTCAGGTCGACTTTAGAATAACGGGGTAAACGACCCAAACAATTTCGGACTCGCAATCGAAATCAGGCCCCAACAGTTTTTACCGTATGCAGCATTTTAACTATCAGGACACCTTCAAACAGCTCTTTGAAAAGGCGGTTTCCCAATACGAAAAAGGGAATCGCGATAAGGATACCTATTTCACCAAAGACGAGCAGGAGAAGATTGCGGCGAACGGCTGGAGAGAACAGGATTTTTTCGACTACGCCGAGGACTTGATACAATGGGGTGAGCCTACCTATGAAATCGCCCAGTCTATAGAACAAGTGAGGCGAGAGTACTTTCTGCACGTTTTGAAGGGTGAGCCGTCAGCCAAACGGATTTCAACATCCGATCTGCCCGCAAAATCCCTATCTCTTGACGGAATCACCTGGCTTCCGCGGATTCTTCCCAAAGCTCGCGGTAAACTGCTGGGTGAGCTCCCGGATGAGATTATGTATTGCTGCGGTGGCGACAGGAATTTTCTCCAAACCCACGATATCCATCCCTCGGAATTCCTGCGAGTCGTTTGGGCGAATTGGGAGGATGACTCCGGCATTCTAGAGTTCGTCAAAACCCGTAGCCCTCTCGCCCAGGCAAACGTTTAAGGGAAACTTATTATTACAAAAAATCGCCGCCTCGGGAAAGTATCCTGAGACGGCGATATCAAATTTTGTCGAGCTCGCGTACCGAGGTCCGTCAAACGGGGCTATTCCACTTCGATCGCCATGTAGCGGTAGAATCCTTCGATGTAGACAAAAAGCGCGACTTTAGCTCCCGGCTCGAGTAGTTTTTTGGCATCGCTAACCGTGTAGACCGCTTCCCCTTTAATTTTCTCGATAACCATGCCGGCCACCAATTGTCGGGCATAAGGGCTGTCGGGCGAAACGCTCGTAATGACAATACCGCCATCGACCTCTTCACCGATCTGGTATTTCTGTTTAAGCTCGTCACTCAAGGGAGCTGCCTCAATTCCGTCCAGAAGTTCCCGATCGCGTGAGCCACCTAGAAAAGCCTGTCCTTGCGGCTTTCTCTCTCCGAGCACGACATCCGTTTTGAAGTACTTCTCGTCTCGGTATACGGTAAGCTCCACAGACGTTCCTGGAGATTTAGCAGCAATCTTTAGACGTAGATCACTGGCGGACCGGACTTCATCATCAATGATCTTCACGACAACGTCACCCACTTTCAAACCGGCCTGATCGGCGGGGGAATCTGGAATCACATGATTCACAAGGGCACCCTTTGAATCCGAAAGGCCCATAGCCTCAACCAAGTCACCATCCAGAGGTTGGATACCTACCCCCAAGAACCCGCGAGACACCGAACCATCTTCGACGAGGCTAACCATAACGCTGTGCGCCAGAACCGTCGGAATCGCAAACCCGATGCCGATATTGCCGCTGCTTCTTCCATCTGTTAGTATCAAAGTATTGATGCCAATAAGGCGTCCTTTCGCATCCACCAAGGCCCCTCCCGAATTTCCTTGATTGATAGATGCGTCAGTTTGAATGAAATCCTCGAATCCATCCTCGATCATGTTGAGACCGTCTCTCCCTTTCGCAGATACAATGCCCATTGTAACGGTCTGCCCCACGCCAAGCGGATTTCCGATGGCAAAGACCACGTCCCCGACTTCAATCTGATCGCTGTCAGCCAAAGTGGCAAACGGGAGACTTTCCTTACTCTCGACCTTAAGAACCGCGACATCGGTTTGCGGGTCCGTCCCCACAACCTTTGCCTCGAGCACTCGTCCATCCTGAAGACTAACGGTTACTTCACTCGCATCTTCAACTACGTGATTATTGGTAAGAATGTATCCGTCTATTGATACAACGACGCCCGATCCTTGACCCTGAATCTCTCTTTGCCTAGGCATCTGACCCTCTCCGAAGAACCGCCAAAACGGGTCGTTTGGCACCTGGCTGCTTGTATCCATTACCCGGGTCGATGATATGTTCACCACTGCAGGACGAATTTTCGCCAAGGACTCCGAATAGCTCACTACGGCTCCCGATGAACTTCGATCGAGAGGCTCACGATTAATCTTCACTTTATCCGCAATCGAGTCTTCGGCAAACAAAGTTGAAGCAAGCGAAAACGTTAGCGCTGCTATAATCGCCAAGCGAATGCTTTTTATATTCTTAGATCTTATTTCCATGATTTCTAATTGTGACACTTACTCGTGCCGATGGTTTCCGAGCATACAACGAATATTCTATGAAGATAATTGCCCCAGTTGAGATTCCAATCGCTGAACACGCTTGAACAGCTCCGGCAGTTTTCGCTGAACCACCGTAATTCGCTGGTACGCGTTTAAAGGAATAGCCGGCGTTCCTCCGGAAACGCTCTGCGGTGGAAGATCTGAAAAAGCCGCTGAGCATCCGGCGAGTTTTGATCCCTGCCCGATCGTCAAATGCCCCGAAGCGCCCGCTCGCCCGCCAAAGACGACAAAATCCTCAATAATTGTACTGCCAGCAATTCCGACCTGGGCGCAAAGAATGCAGTGTTTTCCGATGATCACATTGTGCCCCACCTGCACATGGTTGTCTATCTTCGTCCCTTGACCTACAGAAGTAGCGCCGAGGCGTCCTCGATCAATTGACGAATTGGCTCCAATCTCTACATCGGATCCTACCTCAACCCAACCAAGATGGGGAATTTTCTCGTGGCCCTGACCATTGAATTCATAGCCAAAGCCATCTGCGCCCAGCACGACCCCAGCATGAATGCGGACCCGATCCCCGATTTTGGTATCTCTCATCAAACTGACGTTTGAGGAAATCCAGCAATCTGCACCTACGACGACGGCTTCATCCACTATGGTGCCGGCATTTACCTGAGTATTCGGACCGATTTTGACCCCTTCGCCAATCACGCAAAAGGGACCTATGTGAGCGGAATCATCGATCTCCGCCGAATCGGCGACGATCGACGAAGGATGCGTACCGGCTGACTTCCGAGGCCATAGTGAGCGGGCGATCGATTCACAGGCCCGAGCCAAGGCCAGATTCGGGTGCTTCACCTTAAGGAAGAGCTGGTTTTCCTGAGGGATCAGTTGGCAATCTGCCGGCACAAGAACGACACTCGCTTTCGATTGTTCCAGGTCCGGGTTGTACTTAGCCAAACTCAGAAAGGAGAGATCCCCGCTGACCGCTTCCCTTAAGGTCGCAACCCCTTGGACGTGTTTTTCGCCGAAAGAACCAGATTCCTCGACAACGTCTGCACTGGCTCTGATTTCATCGATACTTAGCTCGAATCGCATACGGAATAATTGGGATAGAATGTTCTGAGCGTTTCCACGCGTCCCATTTGGAAACGAAAAAACCCTGCCAATCAAGGCAGGGTTTAAAAATTAGGGGCCTTTAGAGCCTATTCGGCGGCGGCGGGCTCTTCTTCGCCCTTAGTCGCGTTGATCCGCTTCACCACCTCAGCGGTGATATCCATCGATTCATCGAATGTGTACACGGTGGGCATTCCATTCTGGGACGCTCCTGATGTATCGAGAACCAACGAGGCGCTGCGCTCCTTAGCGACCTCAGTCACCACTTCCATGATTTCTTTAGTAAACAGGCTCATCTGCGTATTCTGGCGAGCGGCCAACTGGCGCTGCACGTTTTCGGCGAATTGACGCAGTTCGTTCTGCTTTTGGGCGATCTCCTGGTACTTGATCCGGGCATCCTCCTTGGCATCGTTGCGCGCATCTTCCGTCAGGATATCGCTTCCCGCTTGCTCGACGAGCTCCTTGTACTCTTGTTCGAGGGTTTTGCCTTCCTCGTTAATCGAAGCGACGCGTTCCTGCGCTTGCTCCTGAGTGGCCTGGATTTGCTCTAAGAACTCCTGTACTTTGTAGTACTGCTCGGCAGCGCTGTTCACGCTGATCGTGAGGATCACGGACTCAGCACTGGCCGATACCGCACCAAAGCCAGCCGCTGCCAACAAGGTTAGGGATGAGATAAAAGTTTTCATTGATTTCATAGGGAAAATATTTTTGGGGGACCTACAAACTATAATCTTCCACCAAATGTAAAGTTGAATTGAGCGCCATTGTCATTTCCTCCAATATCAGGGGACCCTGAGGTAGTGATTGGAATCGCATAATCCAAGCGCAGGGGCGTTCCCATCACGGAAATACGGATGCCAACCCCAAAGTTGTCATTCCAACCACTATTGTTATAGCCAAGCGACACTCCTTGGCCGTCATACAACGCGGTTGCTTGTTTCCGATCGAGGCTAAAGTCACCGGCTGCCTTGTTCACAAAGCCTCCGTCATAGAATATCGCTCCATGGAAACCGTCCGTAAACCCGATGGTATACTCCGCACTAAACAAGCCATAGGTTTTTCCTCCAATCTCAAACGGCCTACGCTCGATAAAATTAGTCCCTCTGAGAGCAGGATCCAAGTAAGTGATACCATACTCCTTTGGAGAAACATCTCGGAACTCGAAACCGCGCAATGTGTTAGGGCCTCCTAAGTAAAATCGCTCTTCGGAAGGCACAAAGCTACTGTCCCCTGATTCCTTAACCACACCAGCCCGTACCAGGAACGCGATCGTCTGCGAGTGCCAGGTAGAGAGCGGCAAATGGAAAAGATTGCGGCTTTCGATCTTGTCGTACTGGAAATTGCCCCCGAGTGGTCCTCCTGCAGTCGTCAAGTCCAACTCGTACCGCGAACCGCTAAACGTATTGATGATTCGGTCGCGACGGTCACGAAGCAGCAGTAAATTGACCTTGGAGATTTCACCATTATTCTGCTCATACAACTCTCTTTGGCCCGGGATTTGATCAATTTCGGAACTGAAATTCGAGTAGCCATACGATACCAGCGAATAAGACAGTCGGGCCTCGATCAACTCGATCAGACGCTTGCGAATGTAAATATCGAATCCCGTTTGGCCTACTTCGTATAGGCTGGAGAAACTGTTGCTCGTATCAAAAATATTGAAACCGAATGCCAGACGCCTTTCGAAAAGCCACGGTTCCTCGAACGCGAGAACGATCTGGGAAGAGAGCGATCCGATCTGGGCCCTGAGACGAAATTTTTGCCCGTCTCCCTGAAAAGCGCCGCGCCAATTGAAAATATCGAAGTTCGACTGAGTCAGCTCCACGAAGAAGGTTCCTTTTTCGAG
>JAUHWE010000284.1 GCA_030424825.1 Verrucomicrobiia bacterium | reverse complement strand
CAAGGAGACGGCGGTGGACCCGACGAAAATTCGTTCTCAACCAAGAGCATCGATCTCTCTGCATACGAAGGCCGGACCCTACACATCCAGTTTGAGTACGACCATACAGGTGGTTTCGCATTCCCCGGATCAAATTCGAATGTGGGCTGGTTTTTCGATGACATCACCCTAAGTGGAGTTCAAAGTATGAGCTCGATCACTACGTCAGATCTCATCACAGACGCAACAACCGTCGAATTTACGCCGAGTGCCGTTGGAGAGGTCTCCCTCCAAGCCCAGGGTATGCTTCACGACTTCTACGAACTGGAATGGGGAACGATCCTTTCCGTTTCCGCCGTTGCCGCAGTAGAGATTGTTGTCGCAAATGATGACACAAACTCGATCGATGAAGGCTCCACTTCCGTTAGTGGTTCCGTCACAGCAAACGACGCCAAACCTACCGGCGAGACCCTGACGGTTGACGAAGTCAATGGCGCCACAGGTGATGTTGGTGCCCGTATCGCAACTACATACGGACACTTAACCATCTCCGCCAACGGGGACTACACCTACGAACTGGACAACGCGAATTCCGATGTCGCTGACCTCCTCGACGGTGAAACGCTCGAAGACACGGTTACCTACCGCGCCAGCGATTCCCAGAGCCGGAACGACACCGGAACGCTCAGAGTCACTATCAACGGGGCTTCGGTTTCGATCAATGACGACGAGGGAGCGATCGACGAAGGCGGTGGATACATCAAAGGTTCCGTAACCGAAAACGACAATAAACCTGATGGGGAGACTCTCACTGTAGTTGAGGTCGATGGAGAAACCAGTAACGTGGGCACACGAATCAAGACGGACCATGGATACCTCGTCATCGCCGAGGATGGCAGCTTTGCTTACCAGATAGACAAGAACGATCCGGATGTCGCCAACCTAAACGATGGCGAAACACTCGAGGACATCTTCATCTACACGGTTCAAGACTCACAAGGCAACAACGACGCCGGTTCCCTCCGCATCACGATCAACGGGGCAACGACCGTAGATCCCGCTGGAACCTCGCAGGTAGTGAATATTTCGACCCGATCGGAGATTCTCACTGGAGACTCCGCCATGATCGCTGGATTCACGGTCTTAGGGAGCGACCCGCTCGATGTATTGATTGTGGCCGAGGGACCCAATCTTGCTGGATCCCTCTCAGGGTTTATCGAAAACCCGACCATCGAGTTATTTAAAACTGATTTTACCGTTAACCCACCGGCTTCAAACTCTGTGGATATTCCGCAAAATCCGAACACTGAATGGGGAGGGTCCACCGAACTTTCAGACGCCATGACGCTCGTTCGCGGCAGAGCGCTCCCGGTAGATTCTCTGGATGCCGCCATGAGAGCGACATTGACTGAGGGCGTCTATACGCTGATAGTTAAAGGTGTCGACGACGGCACTGGGATAGGAACGGTCGAAGTTTACGATGAATCCTACAAGTCAGATCCCGACTCGGATGCCGTTCTCTTCAATATTGCCACGAGAAGTTTAGTGGGATCGGGGCAAGATTCCGTTATGATCGCTGGTTTCACGGTGATCGGAGACAAGCCTCAAAAGGTTCTCATTAGGGCCCAAGGACCGGGTGTCGGACTACCGGCCGGGACCACAGCGCTCCCCAACCCCAAAATCCAAGTACGCGAGACTTTCCCGAACTCCGAGGTGCTGTACGACAACGACGACTGGGGGGATGAAGAAAACAATATCGCAGAGATCCTGCTCGTCGCTGCTGCGGTCAATTCGCAGGGCTATGTATCCGGAAGTCCAAATTCCGCCATGGTGGTCGATCTGGAGCCGGATCGCGTCTATAGCGTAATCCTATCTGGAGCTGCCGGAGAAAGTGGTGTCGCTCTAGTCGAAGTCTTTGCACCGACCGATCTCTAATTTTCTAGAAGATTCCAAACACAATGGCCTCGCTGCTCTGGGAGCAGCGAGGCCATTTGCTTAAAAACAATCGCTCTTTCAAATCACAAAGTCCGGAAAGAATGATCGGGTAGCGATTGGTTTAACCTACGCCTTTTGATTCAAATGTGATCCGACGTTATCCTGGGATCCGTTGAATTGATTGGATCCGAAGCCAGAATCATCAGAAGCGGCTTCTCCACCACCAGCAGTCGGTTCAGTAGACTGGGCGGTTATGCTCGAAGCATCATGACTCAAATTCCCCATTGGGTTCAGAGTTGCGTTTACAAGATTTTGTACAGCTGGAATTTCCATAGTAATGTTCCTTTCCCCTTTATTCTAACAGTTTTCCACCACCAATTGAAATAGAGAATCCAGCTCGGGTCGCCACCTACGGGACCTATGAATCATCAATCCCTTAGTATCTAAAACCTAGGCATCTCCATAAAACCCTTCCGAATGGGAATTCCTGCTGATACCCCAACTTTCCGAAATTCCTCGGATCGTCGTGCAAAATCCATTGCAATTCAAACCACTCTCCATGATGAAATCTGTATTATGAGCAAAGTTGTTATCATCGGAGCCGGGGGAGTTGGTCGAGTCGTTGCCCACAAATGCAGCATGCTGCCAGAAGTATTTTCTGAAATTTGTCTAGCCAGCAGAACAAAGTCGAAATGCGACTTGATCGCCAGCGAACTGGGGAGACGCATTTCCACCGCTCAGGTAGACGCGGACAACGTGGCGGAAACCGTATCGCTATTGAAGGAATTCAAGCCCGATCTCGTCATCAACGTAGCCCTACCCTATCAGGACCTGACCATAATGGATGCCTGTCTTGAAGCGGGCGTCAATTATATGGATACGGCAAACTATGAGCCAATCGATGAGGCAAAATTCGAGTACCATTGGCAGTGGGCCTACCATGATAAGTTTAAAAAAGCCGGTTTGATGGCTCTTCTGGGGTGCGGATTCGATCCCGGTGTCACCAATATTTTTACGGCCTACGCGAGAAAGCACCATTTCGACCGGATTAATACATTGGATATCATCGACTGCAATGCCGGCGACCATGGCAAGCACTTCGCTACCAACTTTAATCCAGAAATAAACATTCGAGAAGTCACGGCCAATGGACGCTTTTTCGAGAATGGTGAATGGAAAGAGACGGACCCGTTGTCACTACATCGCACTTTTGACTTCCCAGAAGGGATTGGGCCCAAGGAGATGTACTTGATGTATCATGAAGAGATGGAGTCTTTGGCCAAACACTTCCCAGAGATCAAGCGTATGCGTTTTTGGATGACATTCGGGGAGCAATACCTAACCCATCTTAGAGTTCTGGAGAATGTGGGTATGACACGAATCGACCCCATACTCTATCAAGGCCAGGAAATCGTACCACTCCAATTTTTAAAAGCGGTTCTGCCTGATCCTGGTTCTCTTGGCGAATCCACCAAAGGTCGCACCTGTATCGGCTGTGTGGTGGATGGCGTTAAAGGCGATGATCGCAAACACTATTACATTTATAATATCTGCGATCATGAACAGTGTTTCGAGGAAGTAAAATCGCAGGCGATTTCCTACACAACCGGGGTTCCTGCGATGATTGGAGCAATGATGATGCTTACGGGAAGCTGGAAGAATGAAGGTGTATTCAATGTGGAGCAATTCAATCCCGATCCATTCATGGAACAGCTCAATGTGCACGGACTTCCCTGGAAAGAGGTTTTTCTAGACAAAAAGCCAGACGTGCTAGTCGACTAGCATGGATCACATTATCCACTACAATCCTGACGTTCCGAAGGAAACGCCTTCGCCTTGCTTCGTAGTCGATCTTCAACGACTGGAAGACAATATCAGTGCTCTAGACGGTGTACAGAAAGAGGCAGGGTGCAAAATACTGTGCGCGTTGAAAGGATTCGCCATGCACAGCGTATTTCCACTCCTTTCAAAGAGCCTCGCCGGCGTGTGCGCAAGCGGGCCTCACGAAGCCCAGTTGGGCTCTGATTTTTTTGGAAAGGAAGTCCATGTCTATGCTCCGGCTTTCAGCGAGGAAGACATGGCAGAAATTCTCCCAATCGCTCACCATATAACGTTCAACTCCTTTAGGCAATTTGAACAGCACCAAGTCGCCATTGGCGAAAGTGGTCGCAAAATTTCATGTGGACTGCGAGTTAACCCTGGGTACTCTGAAGTCGAAGTCGCTCTTTACGATCCCTGTGCAAAAGGGACACGCCTCGGAGTCCCTGTCGAGGCCTTTAAGGATCGTAACATGGAAGGAATCGAAGGATTGCATTTTCACGCACTTTGCGAACAGAATTCGGATACGTTCGTAAGAGTCCTAGAAGCATTCGAATCAAGATTTTCCAAATGGCTGCCTGATTTGAAATGGGTCAATTTTGGCGGAGGGCATCATATTACGAGTCCCCACTACGATCGGGATTTGCTAATTGAGACCCTACTTTCTTTCAAAAGTAGATATCCTAATTTGACGGTCTACCTCGAACCTGGGGAGGCAATCGCCATAAACACGGGTCTCTTACTCGCCACGGTTCTAGACATTATACCTGGCAATCCAGATATCGCCATTCTGGATATCTCAGCAACCTGCCATATGCCAGATGTTCTCGAAATGCCGTACCGACCCGTAATATTCGGAGCGAAATCCCCGGCTGAAAAGCCCTATACTTATCGGCTTGGAGGCCTCTCTTGTCTAGCGGGGGACGTTGTCGGCGACTACTCTTTCGACAATCCACTCCAACCAGGAGACCAGGTTCAGTTCCTCGATATGGCTCACTATACGATGGTTAAGACTTCGACTTTCAACGGAATCAAGCATCCCTCGATCGCGACTTGGGATCCTCGCACCAAATGCCTCGAGATTGTCCGAAAATTTGGATACGAAGACTATAAAAACCGCCTATCATAATTCGCAATGAACACAGAGGCATCTCACTCAAACGATCCTCCCGCCTTCCACTCAGACGACATACCTCCGAGTTCGCCAGAGAAGGCCGCTTTCCACATTGTTCCCGCTCCGTGGGAAGCAAGCGTATCCTATGGAGGGGGCACGATTGGAGGTCCCGCAGCGATCCTGCACGCTTCAACTCAGCTGGAATCCTATCTCGACGGAGGAATCCCCGGAGATTCAGGAATTTATACCGCTCCTTTTGTCTCATGCGATTCGAATCCGGAAGTCACCTTGGAACGCGTTCGTAAGCCGATCGCTCACGCCTTGGACCTAGGGAAAATCCCCCTACTTCTTGGTGGCGAACACGCGGTTACTCTTGGACCCATTCTTGAGATTAACAGTCGTGATCACGATTTCGGAGTCGTCCAGTTTGACGCTCATGCGGATCTTCGAGACTCCTATCAGGGCAATCGATACAGTCACGCCTGTATAATGAAACGAATATTCGATCTCGGTATTCCCATTTTTCAGATTGGAGTACGCTCTCTTTCGGCTGGTGAAGCTGCGTTCAGGGAGGAAAGCAATATTCCCCATATCGATGCGGATAAGATCGCTAAAGACGGCTTTCCAGAAACGCTTCTTCCTGCGGATTTCCCTCCCAATTTATACATCACGTTTGATGTGGACGGGCTGGACCCTTCGCTTGTTCCTTGCACCGGCACACCAGAACCGGGCGGCCTAAGCTGGTATCAAGCCATCGAGGGACTCGAAAAGGCGATGGTGGGTAGAACCGTGATTGGAGCTGATGTGGTCGAGCTCGCTCCCAACCCCTCTCAACACGCCTCAGATTTCGTCACGGCGAAACTCGTCTACAAAATGATGGACCTCATATTGAAAAGCCAGAGAGACAGCATTCAATAAATGCTCCGATTCGTCTGTCTGAACAACCAAGTTTTATCAATCTTCACGTACACAACTATGAAACCATCCCAAATTCTTAATGCTCTTGCACTACTCACCCTATCCGCAGGATTCAGTACTCCCATTCTTTCTGCCAATACGGCTGAAGCAGTGAACCCACTGCTCATCCGCGCAAAAGTCCCCTCTGCTCAAGTGGTTACTCAACAAGGGGAGAACCGGGACTTGAGAGATCTCCTCAAAGGGAAGTCTTCCGTTGTCATTTTTTACCGCGGTGGCTGGTGCCCTTATTGCAACACCCAATTGTCAGGGCTGGCATCCATCGAAAACGAGCTTAAAGAAAAAGGGTATCAAATCGTTGCCATCAGTTCCGACAAGCCAGACTCGCTCAATGCTACCGATGCAAAGCACAATCTTGGCTATCAATTGATATCCGATAGTGAATACAATGCGATGAACGCTTTTGGAATAGGTTACGACAATCAGAAAAGAGGAAGGCTACCGGTACCGTCAATTTTCCTTGTGACACCTGAACTGGAAGTCAGTTTCCAATACGTAAATCCAAATTATCGATACCGGATTTCGGCAGACCTGCTCCTTGCCGCCGCTGATTCAAAGGAGCACTAGGAAGAGTTTTTTCGCTAGCGGTTTCGAAACCGCTGATTAGGTCATG
>JAUHWE010000283.1 GCA_030424825.1 Verrucomicrobiia bacterium | reverse complement strand
ATGGCGTCCCGTAAAGGATTGGTTCGCTGCGCTCAGGACTTCGTCCCGACGCTCCGCGTCGCCCATCTGCGCTCGCAAGCTCGCTCCGTCGAACCGTCACGACAGAACAGAGGTTCGAGAATCACGAATCCTGGCGAGGCCCACCATCCGGGGATCACAGAGCGAAGAATGGCGTCCCGTAAAGGATTCGAACCTCTGTTTCATGGATGAAATCCATGCGTCCTAAACCTGACTAGACGAACGGGACCCTAATAAAGAGCCGCAGACCGTAAAATGTATCATTCGGCATGCAAGATTTTTAACCTCGAGGCACACCTCTAAGGTCGCGGCTTTTTCAGTTAACTGGTACCCCGTAGGGGATTGGCTCGCTTCGCTCAGGGCTGCGCCCCGGCGCTCCGCGCCGCCCATCTTCGCTCGCGAGCTCGCTCCGTCGAACCAGCCGGGCAGAGGCGACAGGGGTTCCAATCCCCCGTAGCCTTCGTACGCAAAAAAACCGCCACCCTAAGGTCGCGGTTTTTTCAGTTAACTGGTACCCCGTAGGGGATTCGAACCCCTGTCGCATGGATGAAAACCATGTGTCCTAGGCCTGGCTAGACGAACGGGGCGTCAGCTAAGAGCCGCAGAACCTAGAAATGCGCATCTCCCATGCAAGGCTTTTTTTCCAATTTTTAGGTGCGAAGAACGAAAGAAATACCCGTCTGGGAATCCTATTTGTGTCCACCGCGCTTGCCAAGCCCCCCGAAATTCGCTTTACCCAATCATAGGCAACACTTTGCCAAATCGATCTAATACAGCCTAAATGGGGATTTTCGATATATTCCGAAGCGATGCTTCACTGACGATAGCTGACTGCCTCAACCGGTCAGTCACAAAGGTCAGCAACTTCCCCGCTACCTTGAACGGTCGGTCTTCGGGAGGGGAAACCACTCCCCTATGCCGTATCTCAGAGGAAAAAGGGCGCTACTACATCAACGCTCTCGATCCGAACAGCCTTCCCCTCCTTGACGGCGAACCCATAGACCAGAGGATGGAGATCAAGCGGGACCAACTTTACCCGCTTACTCTGAGAGGGCACCTTCTCGCGATCACCATCGGATCCGATGAACCGGATCTGGGAAAGGATTTCCGAGCCCACAAATGGAGCGTGGAAGCAACTAGCGGTGATCGCCTACGCCTGCAACTTAAGTCAAGCGAGCTCAACCAAACGAGCTTACTGGAACGATTCTCTCCCACCAGTCGCTTCGTTGCCCTACCGGGAAGCCTCGACGTTCGATTTCCACTCAAGGAACTTATTCACCTGCTGCCTAAGGAACCGGCAGCCAAGTCAACCCCGGAACCTCCCCCTCCATCCTATGGCACGGACGCCGCCGCACGAGTGGGCCTGAATAGCGACCCTACTTGCCCAATCTGCTGGAAGACTTTTGCCAAGGGCGATGTTATGAATATCGCCTCTCACGAGGACCTAATGGGCGATCCAGAACTCGGACCCTATACGAAGCTGCGATTTGTTGCCAATCGCTTCAACGATCTTGGTCAGGCCTTAGACGAAAAAGGAGTGGTGAGCGTAGAGCTGGCCTGCCCTCACTGTCGCGGGCGACTTCCCACCTCCTTTCTCAGCCAAAACCATCTGATACTATCCGTCGTCGGTGCCCCTAGCAGCGGGAAATCCTACTATCTGTCGACGCTGCTTCAACTTTTGCCCGAGGAGCTCATCCGCGCCCATGGATGCGTTCTGCAAGACGGGGATCCTAGCGGCAATGTACGGCTCAACGAAATGAAAAATCGGCTCTTCTCGGCAACCACGCCCGAAGATGCGTTCATTTCCAAAACGGATTTTGAAGGCCTCATGTACGAGCAGCTCCCGCGTAACGGGAAGAAGGTCGCTCTACCCCGCCCATTCGTGTATCACCTGCGTCAGATCAAAGATACCGACCGACGCGTAGCACTCGTGTTTTACGACAATGCCGGCGAGCATTTTAAGCCTACCGTCAGCCTCGACGATTCCCCAGGAGCACTGCACGTAGCTGCTTCTTCAGCCTTGTTTTTCCTATATGACCCCACCGCAAATCGCGAGTTTCGAAAACGGCTGCGACGCAAACGCGACCCGCAACTGAGATCTCAAGCGACAGACGAGCAAGATACCATCCTCGCTGAAATGGGAATACGCGTCAAAAAGCTCAAAGCTAAGGACAGCCACGAACTGGTGGATACGCCTTTAGCTATCATGGTAGGCAAGTGCGATGTCTGGAAATCGATCCTGCCCGAGAATGCGCTATCGATACCAGAAAACCGCCCTTTGACCAGTGACGAAATCGATCGGAATAGCGAGGTCACGAGGAATCTTCTCCTTGAATACTGTCCTACGATTGTCGCCAATGCTGAGTCGATTTCCTCCTGTATCCGCTATTTCCCGATATCGCCTCTTGGCCATTCCCCCAAGGAGATCAAAGAAGGGCCGCTAGCCGGAAAACTCGCCCCATTTCCTCAACGGCTTAACCCCATCCTGACAACTACGCCCACCCTTTGGGCGCTGTCGGAAACCGCTCCCGACATCCTTTCCCCCTCCTCGGATTTTTCTCCTCCTATTGGTTAGCCGTGCCACTGCAATATATACATACGAGTGCTCGACGAGGCTTAGAGCCCGGAAAATCGGGCTTTTGTTGTGTCGCCCGAGACCGCGATCTGCCGATTGATCTGGAAAAGGAACTCGAAAGACTCAGCCGGTACGAACACATCCCCGGCAAATCCAGCCCAGTAATTCTACGCCATATCCTCGTTTCGGTCCGCAGTGGAAATTTCCATGTCCTTTCCCGCCTGAGCGATGCAGGAGCAGACTATTCGAAACGGAATAACCATATCGCTCACCACTTGGCTTTTTCAGACGACGAAATTGTAAGCCTGCCGGATCCGGCGACAATTCTTCTTTATTGGAAAAACTGGAGAAACTCCTGGGGCGAACCCCCCAGGGTGCTACAAGAACGGGACCAGTTTAAAATCAGTGATTTGGATACATCGAAGGGAATTCTTTCCATTGACTTTGATTCTCCGATCAAAACGGGGACACCCCAAGACACTGCATTTACTGTCGAAGAGGGTCAGGAGCCCGATCTTGCGCTTCATTTCAGAAACGAGCTTCTCAGTTTACCCGCAAGCCAGCGCTGGAGCATTTCCTTCACTAATTTCATTTTAACCTCGGACCAGCCAACCCAGTTTCTATGGCGAGGGAATTGGAAAGACCGGCCGCTTCCCTTCGAGTTCGAGTCTCAAACCGAGAAGACGAAAGTCATCAATACGGCCCAAAACCCCGAAGTGCCCCTCTCACAGGACGATCCGGAGCCAGAGCCTGAGGAGGATTCGCACCGAATCACAAAATCAGCCCCAAAAGTTGAAATTCCAACCGAACTGACACGGGCCGATCGCAAACGTCCCAAATTGAAATGGACCCGGAAACGCCTTTCCAACACCCTTAACCTGACTCTGGCGATCCTAGCTGTCCTCTGCTGTGGGACGATCGCATTTCTCCTGCTTGATTTTAGCTCAAACCAAGACCCGGGAAGTTCGCCATCCCCTCAGGGAGCTCGTCCCACGGGTTCGAATCCGCCGAAGTCGTCCGTGGGAAAGGCGACCGATCCTCGCGAGGCGTGGTCGTCTCTCCTCGCTTCCGGTACGCTATACGAGCAAATCGATCGAGGCCTGGAAATTGCCGCCCAGTTGTCCGAACGGGGGGACTCCGAACCCCTCCTAATCGCCGAAACTCTAGCGACGATTAGGACGACAATCCGTGTTGGCGATTCTGAGCAGGCAACTATCATACCAATCCCGGGCGCACTGGTTCAGAAAACGGGGAACCAATGGGTTTTGGAGAAAACCGTTGCCTCGGCAGCGAACGCACTGGGACTTTCACTCGTTCACGAATCGTTGATTCCCTTCTTAAAAGAACCGCTTGCCAGCAACCCCATTTTCGACCCGTTGCGGGATCACATCCCTTTTGACCGCTTTATTCCGGAGGATACGACCCTCAGTATAAAGGCCGTCAATCGGGCGGCTAGAGATCGCCTTGTCCAAAATGGGATCGATGCCATTACCGCCGCGGAAGAATACCGAGAGCTGTGGCAAACGCTAAGTGTGGAAAGCATCCACAAACTGGAGACCGCTTTCGATCTAGACCCAGGTGAGGGCTATCTGGCAATAGATGACGACGGCCTTCTCATCTCCCCGTCACGGACAAACATATCCGCCCATATCAAAGGTCTCTACGAGCAGTTTATTCTACCGCGTGTCTCTTCATTCAGTACTTCGTCAGAGTTCCGGGATGCCCTAAAAGCCGCCAGTCTGGACCACAATACCGCCATTGATGAAGCCAGATCGATCTACCAGGTGCTCGTGAACGCAAAGGCCCTTTCCAAGCCACTGGAAGTCAAACTGGAACGGATTCGAAAACAGTGGCACGAGACTTTCATTAGAGACGATCTAATGGAAGAGACCATTATCAATTTTAACCTAGAGAGACTGGCGAACAGCAAACGCAACCTCGCCTCTCTACAGGCTCATTTTAACCAAAAAACACTGGCTGATCTCGATTTCACGAACCAAATAACAGACGCCATTGAGATTGCGGAGCGATCCATTCAGGCCATAGATTCGGATTCTAGCTGGGCACTCCATCTTAGAAATCCTTGAAAAC
Organism: Verrucomicrobiia bacterium; assembly: GCA_030424825.1. Lineage (GTDB taxonomy): Bacteria > Verrucomicrobiota > Verrucomicrobiia > Opitutales > Opitutaceae > Pelagisphaera. The sequence continues at coordinate 1,751 of JAUHWE010000283.1, read as the reverse complement.
GACCCAAAATATAGCGCGAGGAATGGTTTGTCATCCCTGTTCAAACTAGACAGCGTTTTCCCCAATCCTCTGTTTTACACGCATGCGACCGGACGCCTCCAGACTTGTATATCGAATTAAGACCGCCCTAAAGGGTGAGTCAAATGGCTTGGAAACCGCCAATTTGGCCTGGCAGTATGCGAAAGAAGTCGAGCATGCCCTTGCCCTCTTGAAACGGTGCATCGAAACGGAAAACGACCTCGATGCGTACATTGCCACCTATTCGAGTCCCAGTGTGCTGGATACTCTCGATGTTCTCGATTTCGATGGAGCGAAAGAATGGAATGATCGCTGCGAGATCTTCGGGTGGAAAAAGGCGGATGAAATTGACCCCACCCTCTTGAAATCCCTGCACGACCGATTTTCTCAGATCGAGGACCCAAAAACATGGCTGCAAGGTGAGTTCAGGTCTAAGGTTCGGGCCAAAAAGCCCCTCGAAGCCTACCAAATCGCTAAACTTCTCAGCGAGAAGTTTGAGGCTGATGCGAACTTCGAAAGCGAACGGAATCGACTGGAGTCCCAAGCGATTGACCAGGCGGAGACCGAGCTGGCAAATGCCCTGCAGGAGCTAATGCCCCCCGAATCGCCTGAGGCGATATTTAGCCGCTACACCGATTACGGTATCGAGCTTCCGGACAAGGAAGGCCCACTTAAGACTGTCCAGTTCACAATCCAGGAAAACGCGATCCGGGAATCGACTGCCGCAGTAGAGTCACTCATCGAACAAGCCAAGTCGGCCAGTACCGACGAGGAGAAGAGCGCTCTCGAAAAAGCCTATTTCGAATGCGACTATCAACTCACCCTAAAAAACACTCGATCAAAAATCGACGCCAAGTTGCGTGACGCGTACTCAACGGTCGCCACAGAGATTGCTCATCAGCGAGCCAGCTTCGAATCCAACATTCTAATACGCAATGCAATTGATGACCTGAGAAAGGTTCTTCAGGGACTTTCCATCAGTTTCGGACGAAAAAAGGCCACCGTGCACGACGCGAAAGAGCGCCTCAAATCCTTTGAAGCTCAGGCGAAACGAATGGGACGACGCATTCCGCCTGAAATTCAGGAGGACATCAGAAAGGCACTCTCCGAAGCCACCCGCAAACGAGCTCCTAAATATGCCATATTGGCATCGGGTGCTCTGGTCATCCTGCTCATCATCGGCTGGATAATTAATACCCAGATCCAGAGCAACCAGTATTCGGAAACCCTTCAATTAGCCACCGCTGCTCTCAATCAAGCGGCCGCCCGCAAAAACACCGAACAGGCGGAAGAAACGCTTCAAGAATGGAAGGACGTGATTGCGAACGCGCCTGCAGGCCATGCCATAAAGGAAGCGGCAGACTCCCTGGAAAACTGGATCGACCAGCAGGAGAGCCTTCGGCAAGAGTATTCAAAAATCGCGGACCGCCTGGTCGCCATCCGCAATACTGAGAACGCTAACCCCAATGCTCCCGAGATTGATACGCTCCTCAGCCAGGCAGCTACTACGCTCGCTGCCATAGAGGTCGGAGTAAACGACGATTCCGAAGCGCGAATCACTCGTTTTGAAAGCTGGCGCAAAGACCGGATTTCCACCCTTCTTAACAACCGGAAACAGGTGTTACTAGGTTATGTGAGGGAAGCTCAAAACAAGCTTGAACAGGCGGCTGCCGCTTCTAGTGATTCTGAGTTCGAAGCGAGTGCCAAGGCGATTGTCGAGGCCATCGCGAGTG
>JAUHWE010000282.1 GCA_030424825.1 Verrucomicrobiia bacterium | reverse complement strand
CGATGTCGGGCACATCACTCCCGAAGCAGCTTGCGGCGGCCCGATCGGAATTGTTAAAAGCGGCGACCAAATAGAAATCGACGCCACCAAGAATACGATTTCACTTCTGATTCCAGATGATGAGTACAAAGCCCGCATGGACGCGTTTCAGCCTACCGGTGCCGGAGAAAAGCGTGGCGTTCTCGGGAAGTATGCGAAACTCGTCGCCTCCGCCTCGGAAGGCGCCGTCACCGACAAGTACCTTTAGTTAAAATATGAATGATGAAGTGGAAAAACTGACCACTTAAATCCTTTGCTACTTCTTAATTCATCCTCCATCCTTAAAAAACCATGTCCTGGGAACGTTTCACTCAATACTCATACCATTTTCCTGAAGTCAGTCTCGATATCGATTTAAGCCGAATCGGGCTGAAGGATGACGATTTCAAAACCTTCGAGTCCCGATTCGATAAAGCGTTTCAAGATATGGACGCGCTGGAAAAAGGCGAGATCGCCAATCCGGACGAGGGCCGCATGGTAGGACACTATTGGCTACGCGATCCAGAACGCGCTCCCACCCCGGAACTGCAAAAGGAGATTGTGGAGACCATTGCTCGCATCAAACAATTCGCTTCTGACGTCCACTCTGGAAAGATCAAAGGGCAGAAGGGTCTCTTTTCGGATATCCTAGTGATCGGCATCGGGGGCTCCGCCCTTGGGCCTCAGTTTGTCGCCCACGCCCTCGGAAATCCTTCACAGGATAAGACTCGTATCCATTTCTTTGATAATACCGATCCGGATGGGATGGATCTTGTCCTTGACTCAATCGGGGATCGACTGGGACAGACCCTCAGCCTCGTCGTATCGAAATCCGGTGGCACGGCAGAAACACGGAATGGAATGCTCGAGGCAAAAACCGCCTACGAAAAGCGAGGTCTCAACTTTGCAGCCCATGCGGTCGCGATAACGGGCGACGGCAGCAAGCTCGACCAAGTTGCCCAAAGCGAAAACTGGATCGCCCGCTTCCCCATGTGGGACTGGGTCGGTGGCCGCACCTCCGTGCTGGGCCCGGTAGGCCTGGTTCCTGCCGCTCTGCAAGGGATCGATATCGACGCTCTTTTGTCTGGGGCAAAGGCGATTGACGCGCTCACGCGTCGCCCGTCGATCAAGGAAAATCCAGCCGCCCTACTTGCCCTATCATGGTATCGTGCGACTGACGGCCAAGGGAAGAAGGACATGGTGGTCCTCCCTTACAAAGACCGTCTTCTCCTATTCTCCCGCTATCTCCAGCAGCTTATTATGGAAAGCCTCGGGAAAGAGTTCGATCTTCAAGGGAATGTCGTCAACCAAGGCATTGCGGTTTACGGCAACAAAGGCTCTACCGATCAGCATGCCTACGTCCAACAGCTTCGAGAGGGCGTGCCCAATTTTTTCGTCACCTTTATCGAGATCCTCAAAGACCGCTCAGGACCCTCGATTGATGTGGAAGAAGGTGTCACTTCCGGTGATTTTCTCCAGGGCTTCTACCTCGGAACAAGAGACGCCCTCAGCGAAAAAGGACGTGAATCGGTTACGATTACCACCGACGATGTCACCCCCGAATCCGTTAGCCGACTCATCGGGCTTTATGAGCGGGCCGTTGGACTCTATGCCTCACTCGTCAATATTAACGCCTATCATCAACCTGGGGTAGAAGCCGGCAAAAAGGCAGCCGGAATCGCGATCGATCTCTGCAAAGCGATCACGAGTTCCCTTCAAAACGCCAAGGGTCAAAGCCTGGACGCTCCGTCTCTTGCGGAAGCTATTGGTCAAAGCGACGAGGCGGAGCTCGTATACAAGCTCGCAACGCACCTCGCCGCAAATGGAACATCCGGAATTCGGAAATCCAATTCCGGCGTTTGGCACGAAGCAACCTTTTCGGTGTCTGAATAATTGGATCCGAGCGTCTTGCGTCGTGTCCCCGATTTCTGGACTACGAGATAATAGGCTTTTCAAATCGGTATTCCAAAACCATTGTCCACAGCCTCAAGACCCGTACTGAAGCTCGATGAGATCACTCGCCAACTTTTTATCTATTCTAGCGATAATCGGAGCCATCGCTTCCGGGGCCTTCTACTATCTTAACAGGCAGGAGGCGAACAACCTCGCCCAGCAGCTGCAAACCTCACAGGCACAGCTCAATGCGGAACGATCAAAGTCAGCCGATCAAGCAGCCACGATTAAGGATCTGCAGGACCAATTGGATCAAAGCGCTCGTTCGCTTCAGGAAGCCCGTTCCAATATCACCGTAATCTCCGCCCGTTCCAATCAGCTGAAACGGGAAAACCAGCGCTTTACAGAAGAACTGGAGATGCGGTTGGACAACGAGGAAAAATTGCAGCGTTCCCTCGCGGATCTGAAAAAAGAAATGGCCGCTCAAAAGGCGAACTCGATCACGCTAGAGGAAGCCAATGCCTACGAACAGAAGATTGCCTCGCTGGAATCCACGATCCTCAAACTCGAGAGCACTCCCGCAAAACCTGTTAGTCCTTCAATTGCAGAAACTTACGGGAATCTAAAACCCGCACCGAGCGACGCTAATGGGAAAATCCTTACCGTTGGACCGCAGTCCTCCTTCGTAATCGTCAGCCTAGGATACACAAGCGGAATACGCCTCGATCACCTGTTGGAAGTGAAACGCGAAGGCGAATCCGTCGCGAAAATTCAGATAAGCGAAGTAAAGGAAAACTTGAGCATCGCCAGAATTCTGCCAGGATCTATGAAAACCGACCCTCTACCGGGTGATCTCGTTGTTAGCGCAAACTGATAGATTATGAAAAAACTACTTTCCCTGTTTCTCGCGATTGCGACCGTCAGCCTGACTCTCTTGTTTACCGGCTGCACCGAAGTCGACGAGTCGACCATTCCTTGGAGCCGTCCTAAAGACTGGGAAGGTGGCGTTCCAGGAATGGGTGGCACCAGCCGCTAACGCAGCTGCCCTCCTCCCATTTCCCACCTGACTCCACCCACCCGAGGATGGAAGGCGTAAATCAGTCACTCACGCCTCAGCCGGGCTCGCTCTACGTCGTCGCGACACCGATCGGCAATCTCGCAGACCTTACGGAAAGGGCTCGGTCCCTGTTAGAAAGCGTCTCTTTCGTCGCCTGTGAAGACACCCGCGTTTCTGGAGGGATGCTCTCTAAATTAGGTATCAAAAACCGGCTGCTTTCCTATCACGACAAAAACGAGCGGTCGATGGCGATTACAATCGCCGACCGGCTTGAGAATGGCGAGTCGGTCGCTCTCATCTCCGACGCAGGAACCCCTGCGATCAGCGATCCCGGATTCCGATTGACCCGCGAATGTCACACTCGATCGATTCCGGTCATTCCCGTTCCGGGTCCTTGTGCCGCGACAACCATACTCTCAGCCAGCGGTCTTCCCTCCGACGGCTTTCTCTTTGTAGGATTTCTTCCCCCAAAGAGCGCTGCGAGAAAACGGTTCCTCGAAAGCCACATCGATTTCCCGTATACGATTATTCTATACGAGTCCTGTCATCGCATCGACAAACTCATGGCGGAGATGATAGCAATTCTTGGACCGGATCGTTGCGTTTGCATTGGGAGAGAGTTAACCAAACGATTTGAATCGATCACCACGGGCACCTTGAATACCGTATCCGAGTCTTTCAAAACCTCGAGCAAGAAGGGTGAATTTGCGGTCGTGATTGCTCCAGAGAAATTCAAGCTTTAGCAATGAATTCTGTCCGAGTCGGCATTATCGATATAGGCAGCAATTCCATAAAGCTGCAGATTGCTGAAAGCTTAGGTGGCATTGAAGTTCGCCCCGTTCACTTTGAAGTCGAAGACGTTCGCATTGGCGAAGGAATGACCAAAACACCTCCTGTAATCGATTCCGATGCGATAAAAGCCGGGACCCAAGCAGTAGCCCGACTCCATTCGATCGCTTCGCAACACGATCTACATGAGTTTTCAATTGTTGCGACCAGTGCAGTGAGAGATGCTCACAATCGCCATGAATTCGTAGATTCCATTCGGACCGCTACCGGCGCGGAGCTAAGAACACTTTCAGGAGCCGAAGAAGCGTGCCTCATAGGCAAAGGCGTTACACAAGATCCAGCTCTGGCTTCCCTCAACGACTTCACACTCGCCGACCTTGGAGGAGGCTCCTTGGAGTGCATTCAATTTAGGGACCAGATTCCCGTTTCTTCCCAAAGCTTTAATCTTGGCGCCGTTCGCATCGCATCGCAGTTCCTTCATGACCGCAAGGAACCGGTATCCCGACCGCAACGGAAAAACATCGAAAATGCTGTTAGAACGATACTACAGGCATCTTCCATTCAACCCGATCCTGTAATCAAGACTGCAGTATTCACCGGCGGTACCGCATCTATCTTGTCCCAATTGGGACAGAATTCAAAAGCCGTCCAGAAGATTGATCTTGTCGCTGCCAAATCAATACGCGACCGCGTTTGCGACATTGGTTTTGACGAAAGAGTTGCCGATATGGCGATCCCGGTGAAACGAGCCGACATTTTTCCGACCGCCACCCTAATCCTCTGCGAACTAATGCAATACCTTGGTTGCGAGACGGTTTACTTTTCCTTCTACAACCTTCGTTTCGGTCTCGCGGCTGAGATGATAGAAAGTCACCGGTCAGCGAAACGATAAACAACTAGCGATTTCCCTAAAAATTCGTTTACGTTCCGCCGCGTCTCTTTTGCGGTCCGTTACAACCTCAATCAGGTTAACTCCTTTTCGTGTTTCTCTCCCTAAGCACGTTTCGAGCTCTTTGAGACTATTCGCCTTTACGTATTCAATATCGTAGGTCGCAGCCCATTTTGAGAAATCAATTTGCTGATCTGTTGCGAAATAGGTCTCAAACTCTTCTCCAAGTTGACTAACGGGAAGCATTTCAAAAATGCCTCCTCCCGCATTGTTCACCAAGATTATCGTAAGAGACCCTTCCAGCTTCTTGCTGATAAGACCTCCGTTGCTATCGTGCAGAAGCGCTAGATCGCCGGTTAGGAGGTACGTGGGCTTTCCCCGATGTGCGACTCCCAAAGCAGTCGATAGAATACCATCAATCCCATTGGCACCGCGGGACGAATAGATTTCCATGCCGCGATCGTTAGAGTTCCAGAAAAACTCCATATCGCGCGGCGGCATGCTGTTCGAAACAAAAAATGAGCTCCCCGACGGCAAACTATGCGACAAAATTGCCGAGACCGAACCTTCGAAGACAAAATCGAAACGAGACAGTCTATTCTCTATCTCCTCCGAGACCAACGCGTCTATCCGTTTCCACTTTGCAGCAAACTCAGGTTCATCATGGCACGGAACAATCGGTACCCCTTGGTTGAAGTCGAAATATAAAGATTCACTGTCGCCTCGATTGGGATCAAACTCACCAGGCAAGGGCGTCAAAAACAGCGACTTTATATTCCGGATACTCAACCAGGTTCGCAGCGTCTTGCTAATAGGAAGGTCGCCAATCACAAGTATTCGTTCCGGTAGCAATTCCGAGTCTTCTTCCACGATCCTGCAAATCGCATTGAAACCGGTAATCAAACGAGGAAACAGACTCACATGATTCCTCAACGAACTTAGCCCATCCGAAAGCACAGGCCATTTAAGCTGATCAGCTAAGCGAGCGACATTCGTCAACCAATCTTCACTAGTCGGCCTCAGGTAGGACCCTACTAAAATCAGTCCTCGCTGTGTTTGGGCAAATTCTCTAATATCCAATTCAGTAATGGAAACCTTGCGATTAGAGGATGGTTCACAAAAGCCCTTCAGTTCGTCCGTTGAAAGCGGACTCGCAAACACGCCATCTGGCACCGGAGCTAATGGGTCTCGGAAAGGAGCATTAACATGAACGGGTCCAAACGGAACTCCCATCGAGCAATCCACTTGTGCTTCAATCGTCTCTTTCAGACTGATTAATGCTTTTTGCTCCGCCACCGGAATTTCCAGTTCAACCTGAGAAACTGGATACGACGCATAAATGCCGACTTGCGCAATGGTCTGCCCCGCACGGCACCCACGCAGTTCATGCGGGCGATCGGCTGTGATCACGACCAACGGCACCCCGCTCTCAGAGGCTTCAATTACTGCTGGATAAAAATTCGCGGCAGCCGTCCCAGATGTGCACACTAGGACAACAGGCATCCCTTCTCGCTTGGCAATTCCCAGAGCGAAGAAACTGGCAGAGCGTTCATCTAGAATGGGGATTGACTCAATTCCCTCCGTACGGTCAAAGGCAAACGCGAGCGGAGAACTGCGCGATCCGGGACATATTACAGCAAAGCGAACGCCTTTCGCTCGCAGAGTTTCCGCAATGACCCGAGACCACAGCTCGTTCACATTTGCAAATTCGTGCAACATCTAAACTAGATTCTCCAACAAGGCTTTGAACTTCAAGTTGGTTTCCTGCAACTCCTTTTCTGGAATTGAGCC
>JAUHWE010000281.1 GCA_030424825.1 Verrucomicrobiia bacterium | reverse complement strand
AATGTACCGGCCCCTACAGATGACGCGGATCAAAGGCAAGTGGGGGTAGCGGTTGGGCGAATCACAGAGGTCGCTGCAGACGAGTCAACAGCGGGAGGTTTCGCAGATGCCTCAGCGATTGGTTGGGATTACAACGTAGCAAAGAATCCGGAATTTGGAAATTTGGACCTGGTAGGGGATCTCTTGGCATCTTCGGAGCTTCCAAAATCTTTGTCAGAAATCCAAGCACCGCAAATTGAGCGGGATCAAGTGGAAGAAAAGCGGGCGGAGGCCGACAAGGAAATTACTCCCGCTCAGTCGAACTCGGCTTTGGTTGAGTATCCGGAATACCTTACCGCAGAGGTTCCTCAATCGACCTTTTCCCTCAATGTTTCGGACGTTTCGTTTCGACTGACCCAATCGTACTTGAGCAATCGCCAGCTTCCGGTTGCGGGTACCTTGCGAACTGAAGAGTTTATCAATGCCTTCGACTATGGGGATCCGGAACCCACCATGGAGGAGTCGATTGGATTTAGTTGGGAACGAGCGCGTTGGCCCTATGCCCACGATAAAGATGTAGTGAGATTCTCGCTAAAGACGGCGGCAGCGGGACGCTTGGACTCTCAGCCAATGAATCTTGTGCTGGCCATCGATTCGTCCGGATCGATGTCGCGAGTAGACCGCATCGAGATCGTGGAAGCGATTCTCGCAAACATTGGCCAGGAATTGCAGCCGTCGGACACCGTGAGTGTTATCGGATTCAGTCAGGATGCTCGGTTGATACTTGATTCCCTTTCGAGTGACTCGTCCGAACGGCTAGGCGAAGTGAGTTCGCAGCTCAACCCACGCGGAGGCACCGATCTCGAAGCGGGACTGAGGCTAGCCTACGAAACGGCGGTACGGACATTCCGTAGTGGGGCGGTCAATCGAATCATCCTTTTCACCGATGGAGCGGCGAACCTAGGCAATACGGTGGCAGAGGACCTGACCGAGCTGGTGGAAGAAAACCGGCAAGCGGGCATTGCCCTCGATTCCTTTGGAATCGGCTTCGATGGCCACAATGACATAATGCTCGAACGCCTGTCCCGCAATGGGGATGGTCGCTACCGCTTTCTGCGTACGGTGGATGAAGTGCGGACCGAGTTTGGAGAAAATCTGTTAGGATCACTGCGGCCGGCCGCGAATGACGTGAAGGTGCAGGTGGAGTTCAATCCCGACCGAGTCCGGTCGTATCAGTTGCTTGGCTACCAGCAGCATCAGCTCAAGAGCGAGGACTTTCGGAACAATGCGGTGGACGCGGCAGAAATCGGAGCAGCCGAAGCAGGCAATGCGCTCTACCTCGTCGATCTCGATGAGAGCGGAACGGGAGACTTAGGTGTGGTTCGGGCACGTTACCGTGATCCGGTGACCGGTGATTACGAAGAGCGATCTTGGAGTCTTCCTTACAATCGGAATGTCCCCGATCTAGCAGAGGCTCCCGCGTCGATGCGTTTGGCTGCCGTCGCAGCGGGCTTTGCGGCTCTCTTGAATGAGAGCCCTCTAGCGGCAGATATAGAATTTCAATCGATGATTAACCTCAGTCAAGATTTGCAGGATTTCTATCCGCTCGATCCTGACGTCATCGCATTGCCAAATCTTTTATTGAGGGCGCAGCAGCTAAGCGGTCGCCAATAAAAGAATACGTTCACAAATAAAATAGTTAGGGTGGGAAATTATGAAAAGTTACTCTTATTCATCAGTTGTTGGGCTCTTGATGCGATTCATTGAGTTCGTAAAGTGTAGGGCCTTCGGTCGCGAAGCGCCGCGTAAGAAGATCAAAACCAGTCAACGCGGCGTGGCGCAAGCGCCAGCCCTACGAAATGGGCGATTTGTTGGGCATTTAACTCAAGGTAGCGGGCGATCTCCGAGTGCCCATAGTACGAATTCTGGTGGGCGCTCGGAGATCGCCCGCTACCCTCGATTGGCCTGGTTGTTTGCGATGATCTTTTTCGTTACGGCCTTTTCCACTCAAAACTCTGCCTTCGCTCAGGCTTCAAACGTCGAGGTGCGCGATCTTAAGTTAGTCGGTACGGTCGTCGAGCGGGGAGTGGAGTTTACGGCAACTGGGTCCGTAGCGATTGATTCCCGTAAGGGCGCGATTGTAAGTCTCTTGTCGGGGGATGTCGCTCTGCTCGAGTCACCAGATCTGAAATACGGTGAACTCGAATACGACGGAGAGGATTATCGGTTGGTCTGGGACCGACGGGGTACCTTTGACTTCTCCATTCGCTTTCTGGCGAAAGTGAACGAGTCACGAGGCACGCGTTCGGTAGCGTTCAAGTTTCTCACCGCTCCAATTCGCACGCTTGAGCTAGCGGGGCTTCCAAATGACAGTGAACTTTCGGTGGCCAATGCCGCTCAACCGTCAAAGAAGGCGGACCGGTGGGAGGCCCACTTGTCCCCCAACAGCTCGGTCGCCTTCAACTGGAAACCTGCGAAGTCAGATTCGGATCGCGAGCTTTTCTACTCCTCGGACATTACCAGTGTGACGGCGGTCGCGGCGGGGATGGTTAAGCAAAACCAAAAATTGGATCTGCAAGTGATGCAGGGAGAAATGAATGAAGTCTCCTATCGAATTCTAGGTCCCGGAGAGATTTCCCAGATTGAGGGAAGAGATCTTCTGGGTTGGAACGTAGAACGGGCAGCGGATGGCTCGCGTCTGCTGAAAATCCGATTTGCCCGACCTCAAACGGAGCGTATCGTTCTGCTAGCCAAGTCGCAGATTGCCTTGCCCAAGTTGCCCGCGGAAACCGAGTTGCTCCAGCTCGAACCCATCGGTGCGACCCGGTCGAATGGCCAGATCCTCCTCCTGAACGATGGAGCGGTAAACCTTGGAATTGCGAATTCGCAAAATCTTTCCCAAGTATCACCCGCCCAAATCAGTCTGGCGAACGAAGAACGGGCCCAGCTGCGGATCGAAAATCGGCAGGCCTTTGGATTTGTGTATGCGGGAACCGACTACGGGCTGACGATTCGGGCGGAGGACATATTGTCAGAGGTATCGGTTTCAACTCTGTCGCTCTACCATTTGAGTTCCAGCGAGATGACCATCGATGTCGAGATGAACTTGGATATTCGTGAAGCGCCTTTAAGGGAGTTCTCGATCGATCTTCCGAAAGGTTTCTCCGTGGTGGGGATCGAGCAGAACTATCTGAGCGACTACTCGGTACTGAAACAAGCGGATGGGGAGCAGCAAATCAAGATGCTCTTTGGCTCTCCGATTTTAGGCAGGCAGATTCTTAAAATCAAGTTGGAGAAAAACGGGGCCCCAGTAGCCGGGTTGTTTGAAATGCCGCGTGTGATTCCCCTCGGAGTAACGTCGTCGCGAGGATACGTTGGAATTTCAACGGATGAGAGCCTGAAAGTGACTCCATCGAGCCAGTCAGGATTGAGCGAGATGATCGTCAGTTATTTTCCCGTGAAAGACGAGCGCTTGCAGATCGCCTATCGTTTGAGAGATCCGGACTGGAACGCGAAGATCGATGTGACTTATCAGGAATCTTCTGTGCAGACCGAGTCGTTTCATTTGTTTTCGATTGGGGAAGGGGTGGCCTATGGGAGCAGCATTGCGACCTACGAAATTTCCGGAGCCCCTATTCAGGAGCTTGTCGTAAAACTGCCTCAAGGCTATGAGAACGTTGAGCTAAGTGGAGCCAATGTGCGCGACTGGCAGGAAAATGGCGGAACCTATACGATACGGTTGCACGCTCCCGTATCCGGAACGTACTCACTCTTGGCCACTTACGAAACTCGTTTGAATGCGACGGGAGCCGCAGTATCCTTCGCGGGAGCGGAACCACAAGGGGTTCAATCAGAAAGGGGGTACGTGGTCTTCGTGAGCCCCAACCAAGTCGTCGTTTCTCCCGAACCGATTGCTCCTCCATTGCTCAAGCTTGAGGCCCAGGAATTGCCGCCGGAGTATCTCATCATGCTCGATGCGCCAATTGTCGCGAGCTATCACTATGCCAGCCGCCCGTTTGAGTTGCTTGCCCGAGTGGACTCTCTCGATCGAGAACATTCGATCGATCAGATCGTCGAACTGGCGAATATCGAGACGAGTCTTTCCAAAACGGGAGAAGCGCTGACGGTTGCGAGCTTTGCGTTGAAATCGAAGAATGCGTCACACTTCACCGTTCGGCTGCCGGAAGGAGCTCGGTTATGGAAGGTAAGCGTCAATGATCAAGAACCGATTCCCGCTCGAGTGGGCCAGCGGATCTTGGTCCCGCTAGGCGAGTCGGTGCGGGATTTGTCGCAGCGAATCAGCATCAAGTATTCGACGCAGTATAAGCCCGATGAGGTGAATCGGCTTGAGACTCTGAAGGTGGAAGCGCCGATTTTACTGACCCGCTGGATCGTGTCGTCCGAGGGCGGGCGAGCGATCGAGTTTCATTCCGGTTCGGTTACGCCTGCGGAAATCGAACCCTTGGCCAATCCGCTCGGAGGGCCCGGTGTCGCTTCCGTATTTGTGGCGGGTAATCGCGATTTTTCTAATGGGATGTTTCGGTATGGCGCCGTTGTGCTGATTGCCTTTCTGATGATCTACCTTGTCTCAAAATCCAATGATGCGAATGCGAGACCTTGGTGGGTCGTTCCTTTTGGGGTTGTGGTCGCTCTGGCGGGTGTGGGTATCTCCATTGTGTTCGCCAATCGGTTGTGGAGTGTGGATGAAGTTTCCCAATTGTCACAGATCCAGATTATGGATACAGTTATGGCTCCGCTCGACTCGCTGTTCGTTAACATTGCTAACATCGAAATCCTGGCGGGTGCATCGCGAGGGAATCAAGGTTGGGTTTTTGCGTTGCTGGTATTGGCCTTGTCACCTGCAATCTCTTGGGTGTCGCGCCGATTGTCCGGCGATTCGATTCGGGTCTACGTGTCGATTGTGCTGCACGGGGCTTGCGCAGCTTCGATTCTGCTTTTGGATCAGGGACTCCCACTTTTGATTCTATTCGGAGCATCGATCACGTTTGTCCCGCTGCTAACGGTTGGGTTCAAGACGCTGCTTTCCAAGTTCCGAACCGGATATTCTGTTGGGGGAGGAGCGACTGCTACGGGAGCTTTGCTTTTAATGTTTGTGATGGGTCCATTCGAAAACCGACTGGATGCCCAGACCGAGCCCTATCAGATTGATTCAAAGTATTTGCAGGAAAAACCGGTTACGGTGAAAGCAAAGGTCAACGACGAGGTGGCTCGCGTGAATGTCTCCTTTGAGTGGGAGGCCAAGACAGATGAACGCTTGCCGATTCTTTCGAATCCGGCAGTCATCACTTCGTTGGATATCCCCAATGGCTCCGTTCGATTGATACAGGAGTTTGTGGACGGCAACCTCGTCTATTTTCTGGAGGCATCCAAATCCGGCAAACACAAGATCGTTTTTGACTATGAAACCGCGGTCGGTGTTTCCGGTACGGTGTGGAGTTTTAATCTTCGCTCCATTCCCAGTCTGATTTACGAAGCGACCGTGGAATTCGAACGAGCGAATTGCGAAGCGTTCTCTTCTTCAGCGGTCGGAGTCGACTATATGGCGGATGCGCCGAAGGGGAGCACGGTTGCTCGTATTCTTCTGAAGCCGATGTCGAGTCTCTCGATCTCTTGCCGTCCTCGCTCCAGGGATACACGCCTCGAGGAAACGGTTTTCTACGCCGAAGTCGTCAATAATTTGTTGCCGCGAGCGGGGACTATTGAAGGAGAGCACTTGGCCACGCTGCGGATTGCCCAGGGACAGCTTCGTGAAATATCGATCGATGTTCCGAAGGGGATGACCATTACGGACGCCCGTGCGGATTGGTTGGATTCCTGGCGGTATGATCCGGCGAAAAGCCGGCTCGAACTGGTGGCCGCGACCCCGTTGACCGGACAGCCTAGCTTCCGCTTCTGGTCGCAGGGAAGAGCGGGAGCTCTTCCTTACTCGGCGACGACTCGAGTCGTCAGTTTTCCCGATGCTTCGAGCGAAACGGGCTGGATTGGGATTTCGCTCTCCAGCGATGTCCAGTTGGATGAGGTCGATGCCGGTGAAAGCCTCGCAGTGGTTAGCATCAGTGATTTTCCGACGATCGCGGCGGTTAAGGAAAATGCCGCGATGGCGGAAACGGAACTACGCCGTACCTACCGATATTCCGATACTGGCGTTGAGCTCGGGTTTTCGTTATCGAAAGTGGAACCTGAGATCCGTGTGGCGAGCGAAGAAGAGACAACGCTGGGTGAAGACCGGATTGTCCATTCCGCCACCCTGGTTACTCGGATTACGCGGGCGGGGATCTTTCAGCTCCGTATTGCCATCCCCGACAACATGGAGATTGAGAATATATCTGGAAAGGAAGTGAGCCATTGGACCGAATCCCGGTCAGATGGATACAAAATTGCGACCTTGCATCTGAATGCCCGGACACTGGGAGAAACCACTCAATACGTGACGCTCACAG
>JAUHWE010000280.1 GCA_030424825.1 Verrucomicrobiia bacterium | reverse complement strand
GACAATGTAGTCATTTCGGGATTCGTGGTATCCGGGACTTCTTCTAAACGAATGCTCGTCCGGGCGGTTGGTCCAGAGCTTAATCAGTTTGGAATTTCCAATGTATTGGAAGACCCCCAACTAACGATCTACCAATCCAAGAACGGGGAAATGCTGCCAATTGTGAATAACGATGATTGGGGAGAGGATCCTATCAACGCCTCTGAGTCTGGTTCTCGAGCGGGCGCATTTCCACTCGAGGTCGGGTCGAAGTCGTCAGCCAAAGTTGTTTGGCTTGAACCCGGTCTTTACACGGCTGTGGCGTCTGGAGCTGAGGGACAAACCGGTATCGCTTTGGTCGAGATATACGAGATTGAATAGAGGTGGATAGTTAAGAGAGATCTTCTCTGAAGGCAAACGATTCAGTTAAGTTGCTTCTAGACTCCTTAAATATCGTCGGAAAGTCGCTTTGAGATTCCGGCGACGAGGACGCCAATTAGGAGAAGTCCGAAAAACATGTGGATGATGTAAAGATAGATTGCGTAGGCGATTCCGAACGGGTTTTTCCAGTTGGGTTGCCAAGCGCTCTCCTGACCTAAATCCAGAGCCGGAATCAGTGTATCCAGGGCGAAGACAAGCGGATTGAAACTGGGGTACTCGCGGGGCGTCCCTTTCCACGGATCTTTGTCGTCTTGCAAATAGACTTCCTCTAGGGCCGGGACGATGGCGTCTTGTTGCCAATACAAGATAACCACGTTCAATCCAATGTTGAGCAGAAGCAGCGTCAGCAGCGTCCACAGCGTTTTCTCGGGGCGGTAGCCGTAGTCGGCAAACCACCACAGTGAATTCGAAATCGTGCGCCGAAAGCGCTTTCCCATCAAAGTCAGTCGATGCCAAAACGATAGCCCTGTCTCCGTTAGTCGGGCCCGATGCTGTTTGACCTCTACTTGACTGGCCTCCTTTTCCATGGCGACCATTATTTCGAGGGCCTCTTCGCCATAGCCTTTTTGGCGAATGCTCTGTGCGGCTTGGCGCCATGGCTGGCGATAGAAGCCGGGTCCGTTTCGCTTCAAAATAGCGATGGTCAAATCGGTATCGAAAATACTGAGTGCCTGACCCAGTTTTTGCCGCTGAATGAACGCGAACGCTTCAAAGGTCGTGCCTTCGAGCGAAATTCGATTTACGCGAGGCCAGTTTGCTTGATCACGACCAAATTGAATAATTCTTAGCCGTGTATAGTCGAGTGCGATACGCGTATGGTCGTCGCAGCGCGACTCGGAAAGTATTAACTTCTCGCCGATCTCGCAATTGGTGCAGATGAGACCGTTTTCCAGGTCGCCGACGTCTTGGAACTCAACGCCCCACAGATCGACATCTCCCCCAACCCGGGCATTGGTCATTCGAAGTTTTCGATCGATGCGGGCGTTGCAGAGACGAAGCGATCCGTCGATTTTGATGTCCAGCATTGAACCCATCTCAAAACGCGAGTATTCTTCCCTTCGTGTCTGGCCCGACTCTTCCTGGGCCGTATCGCCAGCATTATTAGACGCTTCTGAAGCCGATCCCGGAATGGTTAGCACTGAATCTTGGAGATTCAAGGTGCCTCCGATACGGGCAATCGAGAGATCAAGGATGTGGCTGATGCGAACGCCCTTCAAAACCAGATCGCGTTCGATATGTATACCTCGAGCAACGAGAGATGTTAGATTTCCATCGGTAAGATCGAGTTGATTGAAACTGCACTGGTTGAAATGTACTGGGTAGTCAGATTGTATTCTTTGAAGCAATACAGTCTTCTCCGTTTTGAGAGAAGTTGCGATGAGCGGAGAAACGAGTCGAATATCCGGAATGGAAAGGGCCATTCGGTATTCGTCATGGGCGAGGGCTTTGAGGACTTCGGCAAGGAATTCCCCACGGCAGGAGCGAGTGCTCCGGCTTGGACTAGTCGGCTCTACGTGATCGGAAAACGCTTCCTCTAATGATATGAGGATATCCGTTTCATCAAGTTCTAGGGTTCCGATTTTGGCGGTCAGTTGTTCTTGTAGCTTCATAGGGATCGATTATTGCCCCCAAATCGAGTCGCATTAGAGCGGTCCGAATCGAATAAAGATTGCCCGCCTTTATGGGATTCCGAATGCGAGTTCGCAAGATTGAAGCGCGAAATAATAGAAATGGGTTGAGGTGTTCCAATCACAGGAGATGGATTCAATGAGCGGATCCGTTTCTAAAGATTGAAATCATACTTCTTGAAGTCGTTTGGTTGACTTGCCGGTGAGGCTAAGGTTATATTCAGATTTAGAAAGCAGTTATAAAGTTAACTTTGACCCCAAGACCATCTATGCCAACTCCAGTTACTGAAATTCCAGGTGTCGGACTCTCAACAGCGGAAACGCTCAAAGCCAGTGGATTCACGTCAGCAGAGAAGATCGCCGCAAGTACAGTGGCGTCCTTGGGATCGGTTTCCGGTTTCGGACCAGTGAGAGCGAAAGCGACCATTACAGCTGCGAAGCAGCTCACCTCGAAAGCGAAAAAAAAGGCACCCGCGATTAAATCGAAGAAGAAAGCTTCGAAATCGAATCCAAAGAAAAAGGGTGTCAAAACAAAGGCTAAATCCGAAAAGAAGGCCAAAGCAAAATCGGGTAAAAAGCGTAAGAAGCCGGTCAAGAAAAAGGATCCCAAAAAACCCAAGGGCAAGAAGAAGTCCAAAAAGACTTCCAAGAAAAAGGGTAAAAAGAAGAAGTAGCCCGACCGGTCTGGGTTATGGGTGTTCGGTAGTAGAGAAAAATTCGAGGCCGGTGGAAACTTTGTAAAGGTAAGGCAATCGCGTCCCTCGATGCCGCGTAATTCGATTAGTGTTAGGGGGTCGCAGAGTGGTCCGACTGCCCGACTAAATCGGGATTGCGACAAGGTTGCGATTGACCGAGACTCGAGGCCGTGTCACTGTTGAGCGATGCAATTCCGTAAGTTGAAGCCGCGATTGATATCGATAGCCATTCTCGCCGTTACTGGTTTTTTTGTTTTGTGCGGTGCCGCTTATGGAGAAGAGGACGAGTCGCTCGAGATACTCTTTATTGGAAACAGCTATACTGGGCGTCACAATCTTTCGAAAGTAGTTGAAACAATGGCTGAAGCGGGCAACCCGGGAATGGAGGTCAATGTATCCACTGTAATATACGGAGGTCGAAGATTAGTCGATCACTGGAGGTTGGGAACTGCCAATTTTGTGAGGGCCCATGAAATAGGCATTTTCGAAATTGATAACACAATTGACTCCTTGGAAAAGGCAGTCGCCGAGAATCCAAAGGACAATCACGCGAAAAGCGCGATCAAAAGAAACCAGGAATTGCTCGATAACCTCGACACCTGGCGGAAGAATTGGGATATTGTAGTACTGCAATCTTACCGGGACGATCTCGAGGGCGATGCATCACTTTACCTGCAGTATGCTCCGAAGTTTGCGAAGCTGGCCAAGAATCAAGGGGCCCGTGTGATACTTTATGAAACCACTCCCGTGACTCAGAACGCACACCCATTAACGGTAGCTCCGGATGGAGCCGTTGTATGGGAGAAGGAAAGATCTATAGCGGCGCTGGCCAATCGTATCGACGCTCAGGTCGCGCCCATGGCACTAGTTGCTTTTCGGTGTCAAAGTCAACGTCCGGACCTGACCCTTCGATTTGTAAATGACGGTCATCTGAACCATACCATGGCCTATCTCACAGCGTCGACGATCTACGCGGCCCTGTTTGATCGAAGCCCAGAGGGCTTGCCCATTGACTCGATTACGGACATCCGGTTCTTCGAAGATGGAGACCGGTCAAAGGACCGTGATGGCAATCCGATACGGCGGGTTTTCTCGAAAGAAGACCGAGCGGATCTTCAACGAATCGCCTGGGAAGGATATCGCGAGTTCGAAACGATGCGAATGTCCGTCAAATGAAGCGGTTAATAAGCGATCTAGTGATCATACAGCGTTGCATCGGGGAGTGCCGAGCGCGGACAAATCGAATCTGTGTGTGGTCAAACATTTTCGGTCTATTGGTTTGTCTGCTTTTATTGGGGACGCCTTTGCTGAGAGGGGCTGGTGAGGGGAAGCCCCCGAATATCATCTTCGTATTTGTTGATAATCTGGGTTATGGCGACATTGAGCCATTTGGTGCGACTTCAATTCGAACCCCGCAATTGAGTCGCATGGCGGCGGAGGGGAGGAAGTTCACCCACTTCTATGTGACTGCTGGGGTGTGTACGCCGTCGCGCGCTTCGGCCATGACCGGTTGCTATGCCCAGCGCGTAGGCATGCACTTTAACGAGCGGGATCAGCATGTCTTGCGGCCCATTTCGCCTTACGGACTCAACCCGGATGAGATTACGATTGCCGAGATTCTTAAAGAGCAGGGCTATGCGACTGCTTGTATCGGAAAATGGCACTTGGGGGATCAACCTCCCTTTCTTCCGACTCGACAGGGCTTCGATTCCTACTTTGGCATACCGTATTCAGATGACATGACGGCACGAGTATGGGATCAAGACGGTTCGACTTGGCCACCCCTTCCATTGATGGAAAACGAAAACGTGATCGAAGCTCCAGTAGATCGAGACTTTTTGACCAAGCGCTACACGGAGCGTGCCCTTGAGTTTATTGAATCGAACCAGAGTCGGCCATTTTTTCTATACATGCCACAAGCCATGCCTGGCTCCACGCGCGCTCCCTACGCGTCTCCAGCATTTCGAGGCAAGTCCGAGGCAGGACCATGGGGCGATTCGGTAGAAGAGCTCGATTGGTCGGTGGGGGAGATTCTCGATAAGCTAGTCGAACTTGGCCTCCAAGGGAATACGCTCGTTCTCTGGACGTCCGACAATGGCTCGCCAATGGTCACCAGTCCCGGCGGGCCCTACAGAGGAACGAATGCGCCGTTATACGGGCAAGGGTATACGACTGCGGAAGGCGCCTTTCGCGTGCCCGCGCTATTCTGGTGGCCGGGAAGAGTCGAAGACGGAACGATTTGTAGCGAACTCGCCACTACGATGGATTTGCTTCCAACGTTTGCACGACTTGCCGGAGCCGAGCTGCCAAAGGATCGTGTGTTAGATGGGCATGACATCAGGTCGTTGATTTTCGGTGAGAAGGGTGCGAAAACTCCCTACGAAGCTTTCTTCTATTACAATCGCGATCAGCTTCAAGCAGTACGGTCCGGGCCTTGGAAGCTCTTTCTTCCTTTAAGCGAATCGGTCCGACACCCGCGCTATCCACGTAGGTATGTCGGCCCTACGGAAGCGTTTCTATTCAATGTGGTCGATGACATCGGCTGCACTAACAATGTGGTCCAAGAACATCCGGAAATCGTCGCTCGTTTGGAGGTGCTAGCGGAGCAAGCGCGAACGGACCTTGGCGACTTAGATTTATCTGGAAGCGGACAGAGGCAAAGGGGGCACGTAGAAAATCCAGTGCCGCAGTTGCTGGTTAATCCGTAGGGCTGGCACGTGAACCACGCCGCGTTTGGAGCATGGAGGGTATTGATAAAGACGTTGGGATAAAATTTTTGAATACGGTAGATCCCGGTACCTCACTCGCTTTAGCGTGAGCAAAAATTCAGCTTTTAGATTCATTCATTCCATCTAAGTCGGCTCACGCTAAAGCGAGTGAGCTACTTTTCAACGCCGCTTTTTACTGCCTTCTTTTCGATACGGTGTGACAGTGCAGTCGCTAGTCCCAACCAGTAGGGGTTGCCCTAGCCTGGGGTACCCATCTGCGAGGAACGAGTAACTAACGTAGCGTTGTTATGAATGACCTACTGCTAATCAAAGTTCAAGCCGTGGTCCTAGTCAGAATCAATTTTGGGCGATTTGCGTCGGCTGGGTTTCGCCGCGAAAGAGAGGACTGGAGCAAATCGCCACGATGAGATCCTTGAATCCGCCACCACTCTCATGGATGGCAGCGGCGATATCGTCAGCGATCAGTCTCTCTTGAAACGAGAGCGGATGCCCGAGAGCATAAGTGAAAAGCTTTTCGGTTAATGCGCGGGCGAACTGGTCGGAACGATCCAGCAAGACCTTTTTCATTTCAACAATTCCATCGAAGGAGCCGTTCGGTACAGAGCCTTTCGCGTAGACGGGCTGGCCATTTCTATACTCTGAACGGTAGACCCCAATGGCGTCGAAGTGCTCTAGACCGAATCCCCATGGATCAATACTGCGGTGGCAATCGGCACAGGTTTCAACTTCCCTGTGCTTGGAAAGCATTTCGAATATCGTTTTGGACCCCCGGACGTCCGGCTCGATGGGCATCACATCGGCAGGAGGAGGGGAAGGAGGGTCGCCGAGTATATTCTCCAGTATCCAAACACCGCGTACAACAGGTGAGGTGCGAGTGCCATTGGACGTAATTTTCAAAATGCTGGCCTGTCCCAGCAAGCCGCCACGCGGATTGTCTTTTGGAAGTGAAACCTTGCGAAACTCGTTTCC
>JAUHWE010000279.1 GCA_030424825.1 Verrucomicrobiia bacterium | reverse complement strand
GGCCCGGTCCTTCTCGCGCATTCAATCTGGCAGTGGTCCAAAACGATGGACGGGAAGACCAGATTTTTGTGATGAGCGGCAGGCGTCAAGACGAAAGCGGGGCACTCCAGTTTCTCAAGGACGCCTACGCCTACAGCCCTGCTCGCAACCACTGGAGGCGTGTCTCCGACTCCCCTTCCTGCATGATGGCCGGCGTCGCTATCCCGCAGGGCGAAAACCATGTTTTCATCGTAGGCGGAGCGGATGGATCGCTCTTCCATCAGGCCGACGAGCTTAAAGACGAACATCCAGGCTTCCCGAAACAGATCTGGGGCTACAACGCCTTGACCGACACCTGGCAGAAAGCCGGCGAGTCCCCTCAAAACCACGTGACCACTCAGGTTGCCAAATGGAATGACCACTACATCATTGCTTCCGGCGAGATTCGTCCTCGTGTACGGACTCCGGTCATTTGGGAAATCTCGACTCAACCCGCCGTCGCGTCGTTCGGGACCCTGAACTGGATCACCCTCCTGCTCTATCTCGGGGGGCTGCTTTTCATTGGATATCTTTGCGCTCGCGGCACGCGAACAACGAATGACTTCTACCTCGGCGGCCAGTCCATTCCCTGGTGGGCCGCTGGTATTAGCATTTTCGGCACAACGTTGAGCGCTATCACCTACCTGGCTCTACCCGCTCGCGTCTACGGCACGAGCTGGTCGGTCATTCTCTTGAATGCGGGGATCCTCATCGTCGCGCCTCTGATAGTCTATGTTTACATTCCGCGATTGAGACGACTCAACGCGGTTACCGCCTACCAGTTTTTGGAAGACCGATTCGACCTAGGGCTAAGGCTGTTCGGTAGTGGCTCTTTTATCATCTTCCAGCTCTTTCGAATGGGGATCGTCGTATTTCTGCCTGCTTTAGCGCTCGCCGCCGTTACCGGCTTCAACCTCACCTTGTGCATTCTCCTCATGGGGCTCATCGCAACCGTCTATACCGTTTTTGGAGGAATCAAAGCCGTTATCTGGACCGATGTCATTCAAGTGGTCGTACTGATGGGCGGAGCCTTGATGGCGTTGATCCTCATCGCCTCCAATCTGGAAAACGGTTTTGCTACCATCGCCAAGCTAGGCCGCGATGCGGGCAAGTTTGAGATGCCGCCCATCCAGTGGTCCTGGGCCGCCGACTCCTTCATCGTCCTCATCCTCGGCGCCATATTCTCAAACGCCCTGGTCCCTTACACCTCAGACCAGGCAGTTGTGCAGCGCTACCTGACCACGAAATCCGAAAAGGAAGCCCAGAAGGCGGTCTGGACAAACGCGATTCTCGCCATTCCTGCAACGCTCATTTTCTCGGTGATGGGCATCGCCCTCTTCGTCTTCTACCAGACCAATCCCGAGTTGCTCGGACCCCTGCAAAAGAACGACCAGATTCTGCCCTGGTTTGTCGCCCACCAAATGCCCGCCGGCTTAGCAGGTCTTGTCATCGCAGGGGTTTTCGCCGCCGCCATGTCTAGCCTCGACAGCTCCATGCACTCAATCTGCACGGCGCTCTCCAACGATTTCATTGGACGTTTCAAGAAAAACTGGAGTGACAAGAATCAATTGAGCCTTGCCCGAATACTCGTCGCCGGTCTTGGCATTCTGGGTACGGCCGCGGCCCTGATCATGTCGACGATCGACACAGGCCACCTATTCGATTTGCTCGTCGGTCTGATGGGACTGATCGGCAGTCCGCTGGCCGGTCTTTTCCTCCTCGGATTATTCGTCAAACGGGCCACGGCTCTACACGCGTGGCTTGGAATCAGCTGCAGTCTACTCGCGCTCGTCTACAGTAAGTACTTTACTGAACTCAACGGATTGCTATTCGGTTTCGTGGGAACGGGCGTTTGCGTCAGCGTAGGCCTGATTGCATCGTTCCTTTTCCAAAACGGAAAATCGAAGACCACCGCATAAACCCATTCGAACGCCACACAGATTCATTTTAACCACACAATGCACCTATATCACAGATCCCGATCTACCCGCCGTCTGCTTTCGTATCCAGAATATCTTGTGACTTATGTGCTTCTTGTGGTTAGAAAAGCAATCGCTGAACAACTACTGCTTGGACCAACGCGGCACGTCCCTTCGACTCTGCCCAGGGCAGGACGGAGGTCGTTGCCCTACCCTATCTTGAGAGCGCTTTTCATTGTTCATTTCTCATTCTCCATCCTTCATGTGGGAGCTCACGGCGCTCCCAACGTGCTCTTTATCGCCATTGACGACATGAACGACTGGACGACCCTATTCGACAAGTCCAACCCCATCCAGACACCCAACATCGAACGTCTCGCGGCGCGTGGGACCTTTTTCTCAAAAGCCTATTGCAACTCACCCGCCTGCAACCCCTCGCGGGCCTCCGTTCTCAGTGGTGTCCGTCCTTCTACAAGTGGCGTGTATGGAAATAATAGCGACTGGAAGCAGGCTTTGTCTGACGTGCCCCTTCTTCCGCAGCACTTCAAAAACAATGGCTACCAGACGTTTGCCAGCGGCAAGATCTTTCATCACCACGGCACAGAATACCATAAATACGAAGTATTCGATGATTTCCTGGTGTTTCCTTCTTCGCAGCCCGACCAACCCATGCCCCGGAATGGAAACCTAAACGGGATCCGGAGCTGGACCGGGCCCAATGGGAAGATAAGCCCGGTCAGTCGCAATTTTGATTGGGGCGTGTATCCACGGAACCCGGAGGATCACATTGACAACCGGACGGTGGATTGGGCCATCGGTAAGATAACCTCGAGCGAATCCCCCTTCTTTATCGCTACTGGAATCTTCCGACCCCACATGCCATTCTACGCCCCGCAGGAATGGTTCGACCAATATCCGCTGGGAAGGCTGACGCTTCCCGACATCAAAGCGGACGATCTGGAAGATTTGCCGGAAGAAGCCAAAGCGCTCCTTCATCCGCCGGGACGAAAATTCATGAGCACCTTTAAAGCAGAGAAACTTCGGGATGCCTATATCTTCGACAAGGCGATTCAGGGCTATCAGGCATCGGCTAGTTTCGCGGATTACCAAGTGGGTCGACTGTTAGACGCCTTAGACAAAAGCGGAAAAGCGGACAACACCATTATTGTTCTTTGGTCCGACCACGGCTACCATCTCGGCGAGAAAGAGCATTGGGAGAAGTTTGTGCTCTACGAGAAGGCCACCCATATTCCCTATATCATCGCCGTCCCTGGTCACAAGGAAGGACAAATCTGCCATCGCCCGGTCACTCTCATCGATCTATACCCTACTCTTACCGAGCTTTGCGGACTACCGACCCCTAGCCATCTGGAAGGCAAAAGCCTCGCTCCTCTTCTCAAGAAGCCAAAGACTAGGTGGGATCCTGCGCTCATCACATATGGACAAGGGAATCACGCTGTCCGCTCCGATCGGTACCGATATATCAAATACAAGAACGGCGACGAGGAACTTTACGACTTGGAGAGCGATCCTAACGAGTGGACTAACATCGCCTTTCGCAAAGGCACCGCAAGGATTATGAAGCAACATGCCCAGTGGCTGCCCTCCGAGGACGCCCAACCGATTGGACCAGTCAGGTAGGGCAAGGACCTCCGGGCCAGCCGCACTAGAAGATTAATGCATCGCGGCACGCCCGGAGGTCGTTGCCCTACCCATCGCATCAAATCTCTTTTAATGAAACCCCAACTCACCACTCGAAAAGCTCTCAACCACACCCCACCGACGTGGGTATCCCATGCCGAGGTCTTCTTTATTAGCATCAATTCGCACCCACGTGGAAAGAACCAATTGGCTAATCAAAAAAATGGATACGGGATAGTGGAATCAGCTAAGTACTACCATCTACACCAGAAGTGGTATTGTCGCCTGCTGGTTGTAATGCCAGACCATCTTCACGTTTTGGCGTCTTTTCCCGCCGATGTGAACTTGAAAACCTTTGTAAGTTCATGGAAACGCTATCTCGCGAATAACAACGGGATCCAGTGGCAGCGGGATTTCTTTGATCATCGGATTCGCAACGACGAGAACCTCGATGACAAAGTGAAATAAAGCATCCCCGGGGCAAGCCCCGAGGTATTTTAAGGTAGCGGGCGATCTCCGAGCGCCCACCCGATAGATACACCAATGGGCGCTCGGAGATCGGATCTTGTTACTAAATACGAAGACTGGCAGTGGAAGTGGGATCCAGTCAGGTAGGGCAAGGACCTCCGAGCCTGCCGCACTAGAAGATTAATGCATTGCGGCACGCCCGGAGGGCGTTGCCCTACCCATCGGGTAACAAAAAAACGCGCCTCCCGGAGGAGACGCGCTCTATAAATACGTTGAATCGAACTAGACTTTAGAAATTGAATTTCGCGGTTAGCGAGTAAGTACGCTCGGTTGGGATGCGCCAAACGGCGACAAGTCCCATAGAGCCTTCATTCGGATTCGCGGCCACGGGAATCAAGTCATCATTATCCAACAAGTTCCGGACGTTGAAAGTCAGCGTCATGTCAACCTTGTCATTCATGATAGGCTTTTTATAGCGCACAAAGCTATCCATGTTGAACTCGCTTGGCCCAAAGTGCGGATTTTCGATATCGGGCTTGTACGTATTCAGCTCGGTGTCGAAGATTTGAGGATGGCCAATGGCTGCTTCGTCTTGCCAGCGAGCGCCGCCTCCGATGGTGAAGCCTTTCAATTTGCTATCCGCATCAAACCGGTAGTTGGTAAACATATTGAATCGCCATTCACGGATCTGATCGACCGAACCAGAACCATCTTGCGACCTTGCCAGATTGAACGGGCTTAGGTATATCAGATCGATCCGTTCACCCAAGCTGAACGCATTGCCCAGTGCGGACGGATACTTGCCGTATTGGTCCTGACCCCAAAGGGCGACTCGATTGTATTCACCGTAAATGTACTCTTGATACTCAGGAGCCGTATTGCTTCGGGATACTTTCTGCTTGGTCGCATTGAAGGAAACGGTCCAGTTAGGATTAATGCTACCAATTGCTTCAAGCTCGAAACCTTTCGAGACTCCATCACTCGTAGTTGACAGATTGGATGGAGCATTCCAGATCAATGCGCCGGTCCCCGTTCCATCATCACGAATATTCCATGCCTGCACGATTTCCGGCGGTTCAGCGGGATAGTTCGCCAGATCCTCAATGTCGTCTTGCTCGTAGAAGTTTTCATCAATCACCGCACGGGCATTTTCCCCGACTCGATTCAGCACAAACGGAAGCAGACCATTGAGCGCAGACAAATCCGTTTCTGTCCTCAATGACTGAACGGTCTCATACCAGGTTGCCCGGATAGAGATTCGGTCTTCCAGCAATCCGAACGAAAAGCCATGCTCTTCTGTTTCACCGCGCGGAGAGGGCAATTCGCGACCAAAAAGGTCGTGGCGCACACTCGCGCTAGCGACTCGGTTTTCCGCCGTAGAGTAGTGCACGCTAAGCGAGCTTACCGGAAGGTTGTCGACCCAGTTCCGTGGCGCATGTCCTACGACACCCCATGAAAAAGTGGTATCGCTGTCTTCCGAACCACTGGATGTATCCAGAACTTGGAAATCAGGATCGTCAAGAATCGCGTATCTGCCGGGAGAGGTAATCGGCGCGTTTTCCGCAAAGGAATTAAGGCTATCCTTACGCCAACCATAGGTAGCGATAATGTGGTCGTCCCAGAAACGGCTGGCCACCACCAAGGCTTCGGAATCCCGTTCCAAACGACTCTTGGAACCCGCTTGGACAGGATTTTTCTCGACTGAAAAGCTTCTGTTTTCCCAAGCGTCTGTTTTAGGATTGTGCACCGTGATCGTGTAGGAGTCCTCTACCACGATGGTAGGAAGACTCGCCTGAAGATTGGCCCCGGCTGAAGTCGAAGCGCCGTAGAGCGAATCGCCCAGATAAACAATCCCACCAAAATTGCGGTGACCATTCACGCGAGGTAGACTCGCATTTACGTAGTTTCCGTTGTCGTAAGTGCCAAACTCAGCGTAATCGGCACCCCAAATGTACTGGTTGCCATTCCGGCTGTAACTGCTTGCCTCTCGGGTTTCAAAAAGCCCCGTAATAGTGTGGTTCCCCACGAGCTTGCTGATCAGCCCATCCGTGCGCTCGGAAGCGTTCAGCTTGATGAAGGCAGTAGTCCGGAACACGTCGCTCTCTGAATCACGTTTACTCCAAGAACCGTTGTTAAACCCAATCAACGGACGTCCCAAATTAGGATTTACAGAGCCATCGGGCAGTATTTCCGTCGGATCAATTTGAAGCGCCTCGGATCTGCCTCCACTGAGGAGTCTATGGTTCTGCTGGTAGTTGGTTTGCTTGTCATAGGCTAGCTCGATTCCGATGTTGTTATTCCAGAACAAGTGTTCGGCGGATACGTTGTAGGTTTCGAAATCCAAAGACTCCCCTTTGTTGTCTCCATCGATCAGGTGGTTCCTGAAATCAATAACGGACGTATCTGTA
>JAUHWE010000278.1 GCA_030424825.1 Verrucomicrobiia bacterium | reverse complement strand
TTTTGGCGACTGTAAAGACAAGTCAAGAGTGCTCAGCACCCTATTGACAGAGCTAGGTTTCGAAGCTTATCCCGCACTTGTCGAAACCGACTATGGCAAGATTCTCGATCAAATGCCTCCCGCCCCTTCGGCATTCGACCACGCTGTGGTTGCTCTCCAGTTCAACGGCCAAACCTACTGGCTCGATGGAACCAGAACGCCTCAGTATGGCGAACTAGAGGATGTTTACTTTCCTGACTATGGCTATGGGCTCATTCTGAACGAGTCCACAATAGACCTCACTCCGATTTCCCCTCGCGGCTACAGCCAGTCTCAGATGAACGTTACAGATACCTACCAAGAGCTTGCCGGTAATAAGGCTACACTTCTAGTCAAAACCGAATACACCGGAAATAGCGCGGACTGGGCTCGTGCGTACTTCAATTCACAGAATCGTGCAGAACTTCAAAAAGACTACCTCAATTTCTATGCGCGATACTTTCCCGACCTATCTGTGGTTAATGAAATCCTTCTTGAAGACCATCCTGCGGAAAACCGATTTTTTCTACGGGAGAGCTATCAAATAGACGAGCTATTCACTCCGGGCGACGATCCCGATGACGGCAAGATCTACGCGGCATTCTATGCGACCTCGGTCAATGACAACTATACTGAGCCCACTACTCGCATTCGAACGATGCCTTTTTACCAGCCGTATCCGAGCAATGCTACCCACAAAATAGAGATAAATTTTCTAGACGACAATTGGGATTTGAAAAACGACGACACGCTGATTGAGAACAATACATTCAAATTCGCATATAGCGAGACGTATTCCCACAAGAAGATGACACTGCATAGTCGGTACGAATCAAAACGGGACTATACGCCCGCAAGCGAGACGGCCTCCTACTTGAAGGACATCGAAACGCTGAACGATTTGAACGGGTATGAATTGTTCAAGTACGTCATCAGTCCGAGCAACAGCTCTGCGAACGAAAGTACATCTAGTACGAACACGCCACTACGCACTTTGGACATTTTTCTCATGTCCATCGTTTTTCCATTAGCGATCTTCTATCTCCTCAAACAGAGAAAACGGGAACCACCATCCGATGTCCTCAATCATCCACTACACGGAATCGGTGGTTGGCTCATTCTTCCAGCTATTGGTATCATCTTTACGCCAATAAGCAATGTCGCTTCGATTCTAACGGAGCAGAACACCATTGACCTAGAAACTTGGATCGCGATCACCACTCCGGGAAAGGAATCCTATCATCACCTATGGTCCGTTATCATCTATATCGAGATGGCATTGGACGCGGTGTTGATTTCCCTATCCCTCATCACCCCATTTCTCTTTTTTCGGAAAAAGAGCGGCTTCCCGAGAACGTACATCGCCACACTCATAATCGGGTTAACTGGCAGAATAGTGATTACCGTTTTGGCCTACAATATCCCAAATTTCGATCAACAGGTATACTCTGAAACGATTGTTGAAATCATTAAAATCGCAATAAGCGCAAGTATCTGGATTCCTTACATGCTCGTTTCCAAACGAGCTCAAAAGACTTTTGTCTATTAACTTTCAGAAGTATTAGGATCTATCAGAAACTTTACTACATCACCGATGAAAAACTAGCCGCTCCCCACAACCATGTACACTTCTGCGACTCAAATTGTAACGGCTCTATTAGATTAACTGGAATACATTTTGATCCAAGCCAGAAAAAAGGAGTCTATCCAGGCTTTATTCAAAATTAACAATCGCGCGAAAGTACATGCGCTCAAACTCAGGGTTCAGTTCTAAGGCAACCTTGTCATAGCCATTTCGTTTCAAGTTCTTGAATACTCGGCCACTAGTTGTCTCGAGAGTATCCCAATCCTCGATGGGACGCTCGATGTCATCCGAAAGTATGATTCGGTAGTCAATTTTCAACGCCTCATAATTGCTCAGTCGATTAAACTCTAGCGATAGTTGCTTCCCTTGGTCCCGTTTTGTGATTCTCAAAAGCTCCGCACTTGGATTAGATTCTGTTGGATCACTGCCGAAGAACCATTCGGATAAATTGGTCCATCCATCCCGATCCGGGTCGGAGTCGCGATGCCCTTCGTTGCCCACAAGTTCGAAACAATGTGTATATTGCTCAACATGGGCACTGACTAAGTCAGCCGGTTCCTCCATGATAATCGATTCTTCGACCGAAACGATGGCGTTTTTAGGCAATGACTGTATGCTGACAGGTCCCAACAGACCCGAGGACTGCAATACGGAGTTTCGACCATAATGAGGGAATATGGTCCAAGCAATTCGCTCGATCTCTGGCAGTGACGCATCGCCCACAATTCGATTAACCCAGGTATTCGTGACATCAATCTCAAGCTGGTTCTCTCCTAACATGAGTGAATCAGTAATTTCGATACGCCAAGGATTCGTCCAAAGCGCCCCAAGGTCGATGTCATTGAGCTTTATTCGAGCGATATCGCTTACATCACCCAATTCTAGATAGTACCTTAATCCTGGATCGATCTGACTTTGTGTAAACGATTTCGCATAACGAGCAGTCCCACTATAGTGCTTTATCCCTTCTTCTTCTCTTTGGATCCAATTCTCCAGCCCTTCAAAAATCACCTCGCCAGGCCCTCCCAAGCTTGGGTCGAACGAAACCCTCCAATCGCCATCAACCGTCGCAACCAAATTCGAGACTGGAAAGTTTACTCCCTCACTCGCGTTCGCGGGCATTGGTTTTCTGAAAATCACGAATAGGGATTGCCCCGGCTCAAACTGGAGCGGTATTTCAATCTGGTCACAATGCTGAATGTAGTTACCCATTACACGTCGCTCCCCTGAATTCGCATCCCACACCTCCGGCAACAATCCAGCAATTCTAAATCGAAAAGAAGCCGCTACTGCAGTTTCTTTCTGATTGGAAAGAAAGTAAATTTCAGCTTCTTCGCTTGATCGGTGCGCAAACGGAACCTCCGCGATAGACACACCTTCGAGATCCGGCAATACGTCAAGGGCGGCTAACGCGCCTGCTAAATCTGAATTTTGAAAAATGTATCCATTGCCCATCCTAATGGATGCCCCTTCTCCACTGTCCCACATTTCCGAAACCATTGTCGCAATTTGAGCATCCGCAAACGGGTAATCCTCAAGACTGGGTGATCGCTTCGGGGGTGAGCCTAGAATCGAGCCCCCTTGAGCAACAAGCTCTTTAAACCTCGCAAGCACTGCGGGGCGCATCGTCTCTAAGGGGGGCAAAACGATCAAACGATACCTTTGACCATCCGGAAGGACAAAAACACCGTTCTCGACGGCCAATCTTTCTAGAATCACCTCAGCATTGATGAAGTCATAATTGTATCCATCTGGCAATGCTGGCTCGAGTATCCCGCTCATTTTCGGAGTATCTTCACCAATGAAATAAGCGACATCCGCCACGGAAACTCCTTGTTGCAAAAGAAAATGCGATCGCTTCAACGAATCGATCCATGCCTTTGATTCTTCAAACCAGGTATTGTGCCGGTTAAACTCGGAACCAAACGCCGCGTTTATACCTGGCTTTCGTTCGTTCGGCTGATGTATGTAAACATGCATCACAAAGCGATTCACTCCTTGGGTCTGAGCCCAGTCCCCAAGTCTCCGAAGCGTATTCGGGGTATGCATCCAGTGCTTTGTACCTGCGGTAAACATTTCAGCAGATACTCTCGTCTTGCCATAAATATGGGCTGCAGACGCGGCCGCTCGCAATTCAATTCCTCCATATATCCTGTCTACCCACAATTCTCCCGCCACTTCATCTGCGCGACCACCGTATTGTAGAAACTCACCCGGATATCCCCAATGCCCATAGTTTTCTAGCCAGAGTGATAGCCCATGATCTTGTGATATATCACGCAACCCACCTACGTACTCAGAAGCGATCCGATTTGCCACCAATCGTCTGAGGTCCCACAAGAACCTTTCCGACTGGTCGGACGAACCAACAATCCTACCCGTTAAAACGGGTAGCCAGGGAACCGGGTCGTACTTGTATTCGTCTAGAAAAACCTCCCTAATCCCATCCGTCCAGTTTTGCGAACCGGCCTCATAGCTATCGGCAATTACTTTCGTAAGCGCCTCTATGGACGAGTCAGTAATTCGCCGAATCGCCTCCCCAACAAAGGAGTCGAAATGCTTCTCGACATACTTTCGACTCATCTTGTCAACTTCAAGACCAGTCGCCACTGGTGCGGCGGGGCCGTTCATTACTCCTGTAGGCGTCATTCCGATACGAAGCACAATCCAATCGCCCTCCGGAACACTCCAATCAAGCCACCCGTCAGAATTCATACGTTCGGATATGTCAATGATCTGGGATGGAGACACTACCAGCGAAGGATTCCCAATTTCCTCAGGCTTGTCCCATAAATACGCATCCCAGGCCGGCGATGGCGTATGCCACATCCTCCCCATTTGTTTCTCTACAAAATGCCCCAACCGAGCCGCCCCTGTTATTACGATCTCAGACAAGCCTCCCGGAAGATCGGCACGTCGATTCTTCAGAACAAGTCGAAATACTTTTGAATCCACCTCTGGAAATGCGATACATACGGGCCCGGTCGTCATAGGGCCTAAACTCGGCAATGTTTCGCGGCGATCTACAATAAATTTTTCTATGGATACAAAGGCATTATCTTCGCTTAATGCCTGAATTTCTCCCTCAAAATAGAGACGATCTTCACCAGGGTAAATCAATAGCGTACGAGCGGTCCGTTCCTCATTCAGTATCAGTTCGATCTCCAACACCGACTCACCGACCGCTGCCCCGTCCGGAAATGCGATTGTTTCCTCAAACGAATCGTCAAACCAATCAGGCAAGCTCGAAAAGCTAGCGTTCGAGGTAATATCGAGAACCGACTCCGAAATCCTATCATCATCCAAGTCGGGCAGCGGGAATGCCAGCACAGCGATATCCTGAAATTCTTCGAACGGCTTCGGCAAATAAATCTCTGCTTCGCTCGGACCCGTCAATCGAGTCTCTGATTGCGCCACATAACGCATCGCCTCTTCCGGTTCGATCCATGGCCCGCCAGACTGGCTCCATCCTGGAGAATTAAACAAACCGATATCTACCCCTGTTCGCTTTCCTTCGCTAACCGCAAATGCCACGTGTTCCCACCATTCCTCGGTGAGAATCCCCACATCCCCCTGATGATTGAGATTTACATCCACATTCCCAATATACGCTTCTCCGATACCAACACGGGCCATCGCTTCCAAATCCTTCGAAATGCCCTCCTTAGAGATCGAGCCACTCACCCAATACCAAAAGACCGCCGGAGCGGTCTCTCGTGGCGGATTCGCGAATCCTAAATCCAAAGCATTCGGTTCTGAAAAGGCGCTTAAACAAAGGGGCAAGGTAAGCGCCATACGGTACCAATACATTGAAATCCTAACTTCCCGTGCCATCCCCATTTCCAAATCCCTACAATTCGAAAATACATCCAGCCAAGTTTCATTATCAAACTCTTTTAAGTCCCAATTGGATCTTTCGAGCGACCGCCTTTTAGCGAGTTGTAAACAGAGTTCGATATCAGTGGAGCAGCGATAAAGAGTTCCATGCAGTGGAAACTCCTACAATCCGAATTGCCTCTATCTGCTCAAAGGTTATTCATTTTGGCCCAAAATAGACGAGTAATAGGAATCCGACTCTTCCTATGATCGACAGCGCGACTTCGACCATATCCTATTCAGCGCATTCTGCTGCGCGCCACGAGAAACTTTCTCCCGCCAAAGAGGCGGAGAAAGCGCGTATCGAAGCGCGGCTCTCTGTCCTCGAAAAGAAGATCGAGAAGGAGAAAACAACCGGACTCGATCCCGCTGAAGAAGATCAGAAGAAGCGATTGCAAGCGCGAGACTCCGAGGTACGGGCCCATGAAATGTCTCACCTCGCCGCTGCAGGTGGACTCGCGTCGGGTGGAATGCGTCTCACCTACCAAACCGGTCCCGACGGGCGACAGTACGCGGTCGGCGGCAGCGTAAAAATCGACACCTCCAAAGCCGGCACGCCTGAGGAAACGATCCAAAAGGCCCAGCAAATTCGAGCGGCAGCACTCGCTCCGTCCGATCCCTCTTCCCAAGACCTTCAAGTCGCCGCATGGGCCAGCCAAATGGAAGCCGAAGCTCGCAACGAGCTGGCCACCCAAAAGCGGTCCGATCCCGAAGCAACTGATTCGAGGCAAGCTTTAGTTTACCTAGATAATGCAACGCCAGATTCTGACTAACGCCCGACGAAGGCCTACCCACGTTATTTCGAACCTTCATACCGCCCCAGCCAATACTGGCAGTCCAAAAGGCAATAAACCATTAAGGTAATATTGTCGATGGCCCGTCGGTTGCCACTAAAGTAGCTCGGTCTGGAAAATTCATTTAAAAGATTGCCGCTGATCGGTCCCTTTTCAGGAAACAAGAAACCTGCGGCAAAAA
>JAUHWE010000277.1 GCA_030424825.1 Verrucomicrobiia bacterium | reverse complement strand
GAAGGTGAAAGGGAGTTCAAGGATGGTAAATCGTTTCTGATTCGTCCGGTTCGAATCGGGCAGAATCTGGTCCTAAATGCCAGTTCGCCTATTCTGGATAGCCGAGATGGTTCAGTGATCGGCTGGCTCGGAATCGATCTAAGGGCGACCGAATGGATGAAGAACATTTCACTAGCGCGTTTGCAGACGATTATCATTGCCGGACTGGTCTTGGCCTTGGTGATTTTCTTCCTATACTACCAGATCGAGAACGAGTCAGAGACGGATTTAGCGCTGGCGAAAGAAAGAGCCGAAGCCGCAGATCGGGCGAAAAGTGAATTCCTCGCTGTCATAAGCCATGAGATACGAACGCCCCTGCAGAGCGTTCTTGGATACAGCAATCTTTTGAGAAATACTCGCTTGGACGAGAAGCAGTTGGCCTGTTTGGATACAATTCAGTCCGAAGGTAAGATTCTGTTGAGGATTGTGCAGGACATTCTGGATTTCAGCAACCTGCGAAAGGCAAACTCGGCCTTGAAGGAAGACGCGGTGCATTTGAAGGGCCTCATTGAAGAGACCTACCGCACGATTCGGCCGATGGCGGAAAAAAAGGGTTTAGTAGCCGAACTTTCCTTGGACGAAGTTTTGCCGGCGGTGGTGAAGGCGGATGGGGTCCGTCTACGGCAGGTCTTGCTCAATTTATATGGGAATTCGGTTAAGTATACTGAAAAGGGATCGGTTCGCCTTACGATTCGCAATCGAGAGTCGAACCGAAGCAGCGGAGCCCTTGATTTCATCATTTCGGATACGGGAGTGGGAATCAGAAAGGAGGACATGGAGCGACTGTTCGAGCCGTTTATCCAGTTAGAGCACGTTGGGTCCTCACCACGTGAGGGGGCCGGCTTGGGGCTCGCCATCGTTTTTCGAATTGTTGAGCTCATGGGGGGCTCGATCTCTGTCGAGAGTGAGTTTGGGAAAGGGTCCTCGTTTACGGCGTCATTCCAATTTCAAGTGATTGACGAGCTGGGAGCCGAGTTGGATGACTCCATTGAACTGGACGAAATCGATGCCCAGGAATCCGTGTTATTGGGTGAACGTTACCCTTTAAAGACACTGGTGGCAGATGACAACCCCATGGTGAGGCGTCTTATTGTGCAATATCTGGAATCGTTAGGATATTCGCCAGACGAAGTTGAGGATGGCGAGCCAGCTTCCAAGATCGGAGCGTCCTACGATCTGCTTATTACCGATTTGAGAATGCCGGGCATGGATGGCCCTACCGCCGCGTCAATAGTTAGGGAACGTTCGGGACTGGAAGATCAACCTTGGATCATTGGAGTTTCCGCAACGCTGGCCGAAGCGGAAATTGAGCGGGCGATGCAGTCAGGCATCAACGATTTCATGGGAAAGCCCTTTTTCGAAGAGGATTTGGAAAAGCGCATTCGATCGATCCCGTGGCTGGAGCGACTGGCTCAAGATGCCAGCGAAGAAGACGAAGACGCAGGGTCCGAAGTCGAGGAGGAATCTTCAACCGCTTTTGCATCTCGGGGAATGGGAATCTTTTCGGATGAGATGATCAAAACAGCGTTGGACGAAGTGACTTCGTTGGGGGGTGAAATGACGAAATCACTCGAGAATGGTGACTTCGATTCCGTTAAAGAAAAGGCTCACTACATCTCGAATACGGCTATGGCGATCGGGCTGGAGCAACTGTATATAGATAGTAAAGCTTTGCAAAAGGCAGCCGAAGAGGCGTCGCCAGAATGTTCAAGAATTCTCGCCCTGCTTGTGGAGAATTTCGAGAATCGTGACTGAGCAGGGCGCCGTTTCTGAGTAGTATCGCTTATTTTGGTTTGGTTCCGGAAACTCACTGGTGGCGTTCCGGACTGAAAACCCCTAGAAGAGAATGGGTGGACGCTCTCTTGTTTTCCTTTGGTTGGCATGATAGAATTATGGAAGTCTGGCAAGGAAAGGGAAGACAATGGGACAACCATGTACAGGAAGAGATTGGGGAAAGCTGAGGGCGTTCGAATTGAAGGATCTAGTGCAGTCACGGCTCTGTCGGATTGCGAGCGGAGGGGATGAGAGGACGTTGCGATTTGAATACGATGCCAGCATGCCAAGAATTCTGCTTGGAAGGGAGAAGGAGCTGGGGGAGCTTTTAACGATTGTCATTGGATATTCCTGGGATCGCTTGGATCGAGGGGGGCTCGACGTGGCGTTGCAGGGTTTCAATGAGACGGAAACCGCAATCAAAGTTCAGTTTAGCTTTTGCGAAAATAGGAGTACCTGCGACGGGGATGATTCTTTGTATCAGCAGCGTTCTTTCAGAAATGCGGAGGATGATGGGTCCGAATTTAGATTGATGGATGAAATTTGCTCTCGTTTGGGCATAGAGTTGGTCACGCTGTATGGACCGAATGGGGAAAAGTATTTGGCCTTTGTGATGCAATTTGCGAAGCCGACGCCGAAAATTCAAAAGGGCCAAGGCACCGGTGACGCAGACTGTCTGAAGGGAAAGCGATTGCTTCTCGTTGAGGATAACGAATTGTACCGGGAGGTCTTAAAAGGCCACTTTGTCCAGTGGGGGATTATGGTGGAAGAGGCTAGTAATGCGGAGGCCGCGATTGAGGCAATCGATCGTTTAAAGTCATTCGATTTCGGTGTATTTGATATTTCATTACCTGGAATGTCCGGTAGGGATCTTGCTCACTATTGCCGCAGTAGACTCTATAAATCCGATATGAAGATCATTTCGTTAAGCGGCGTTCAAAGGCCTTGTGTTGACGATCTGTTCGACGAAAGGCTCGTCAAGCCTACGATGCCTTCGGTTCTTAAAGAGCTATTAACTCGTTATTCATCGGGCTCCTCGTAAGCGGTGTACTGAGATCACTGGAGTGACCCCGCTATCTTCGAAAGAGGACGGGAAACTAAGCGTTCTTGGGACGAAATACCTTCATGACCGTTGGATCGGTCTCTAAGTAGGCTCCTCCGACTAGATCGATACAGTATGGTATGGCGGGAAAAACCGCTTCGAGGTTTTCTCTGATCGCTTTGGGCTTGCCGGGCAGATTTACAATTAAAGAGCTCCCGCGAGTACCGGCAGTTTGGCGGGATAGGATAGCCGTCGGGACGAATTGTAGCGAAGCGCGACGCATCTCCTCACCAAAACCGGGAAGCAGCTTTTCGCAAACGCATTCGGTCGCCTCGGGTGTGATGTCTCGTTTTGCGGGACCGGTGCCTCCAGTCGTTACGATTAGACTACATTTCTTGTTATCGCAAAAGTCGATGAGGGTTCGTTCAATCTGATCCTGTTCATCCGGCACCACAGCGTATTCGACTTCGAAAGGTGTTCGAATCCACTCCTTTAGCAGTTCCACGCAAGCTTTCCCAGGGATGTCTTCGTAGACACCCTGAGACGCGCGATCTGATACGTTGACGACACCTATGATTGCGGATTTAGCCATGCCTAGATTGGGTTCGAATACAGAATAGCTAGCAATCCTTCTCTATGCGGATTCCTCTATTTTGAGGAATTTAGACGAAAACCCGTCGAGAATTCCAACTCAAACCGTGATTTTCAAAACGGAAACGTATCGAGTAAGGTAGCGGATTTGGAAAATCGGGAGGGTTTTCAGGTAGTGTAGGAGCCCGTGCGGGCTTCGCCTATCGCCTTTGTTGCTAACTTGAGGGATTGACAGTTTATGCTCAGCCGAGTGATTTAGCTTTAGATTGGGTCTGGGTTTCGACTTGGATCGGGTAAGAGTGAATGAAGAAGCAAAATTTCAATGAAATGGTGAACTTGATCGTCAAAGAGGACGACCGTTATACGAAAGAAGCGTACGGATTCCTCAAAGAGGCTTTGGACTTCACTATGAGCAAGGAGAGAAAGCTCAAGGGTAAGCTAGTCAGCAAAAATCAGCGGCACGTTACGGGACAAGAGCTTTTAGAAGGCGTTCGCGAATACGCATTGGAGCAATACGGGCCGATGGCCTATACCGTTCTAACTTCTTGGGGCTTGGAAAGATGCGAGGATTTCGGTGAGATCGTTTTTAATCTGATCGAATACGGTGTATTCAGTAAAAACGATGAAGACTCGAAAGAGGACTTTGCGACGATTTACGATTTCAAGGATGCTTTTCTGAAACCATTCCAGCCAGAAAAACGACGCCTCAAACGACCTCGATATAGGATTATCGAGTCGCTTTAGCGCGAGCGTTCCAACCCGCTAAACGCCCTTCTTTTTGAAAACCAAGATCCGCGGTTTGAGCGGACGCAGATGCTACTTTCGTTTGATTCCATGTCTGATTGCCAAAACTCCTCTCGCTCATTTGAAGCGAATCAATCCTTAATCGCTCCTTTGCTGCGGGAGCCGGTAGAGCGCTATAGCCTGGAAAACGGACTGACCGTAATCTTAAAGCCGGACAAGTCGAACGCAATATGTTCGGTCCAGGTTTGGGTCAAAACGGGAAGTATCCACGAAGGTGACAAGATCGGGTCGGGGCTTTCGCATTACCTCGAGCACATGCTCTTCAAGGGAACGGAGAAGCGAAAGGGCCGGGAAATTGCGGAGAATGTGCAGTCGGGGGGAGGATACATAAATGCCTACACGACCTTCGATCGAACAGTATACTATATCGATATTCCTTCAGAGAATGTAGATGTCGCCTTGGATGTCTTGAGCGATTCCGTATTTCGGTCCAGCCTACCGGAGGAGGAAGTCGAAAAGGAACGCGGTGTCATATTGCGTGAGATCGATATGGGTGAAGACGATCCCGACCATAAACTTTCGCGGGCATTGTTTGAAACGTCATTCAAAGAGCATCCTTATCGGTACCCAATTATTGGGTATAAGGATCTGTTTTCTCGGGTCACTCGCGAAGACCTTGTTGCCTATTATGATGACCGTTATTCTCCGAATAATTCAGTCCTAGTGGTCACGGGGGATTTCGACATTGCCGACATGAAGCGACGGGTGGAGCGCGACTTTGGTGCGATTGCCCGCAAGTCACTGCCAAGCATTTACATCCCCTTGGAGCCGACACAGTTAGCGGAAAGGGAGAGTCACGTTTACGAGGATGTACAGATTACCCGAGTGGGAATCGGTTTCCAGACTCCCGGTCTTTCCCATCCGGATACACCTGTGTTGGATGCGCTTTCAATGATCTTGGGCCATGGGAACAGCTCAATGCTCTCTGCCCATCTGAGAGAGAAACTTCAGATTGTGCACGCCGTGGATGCCTCTAATTGGACTCCAGGGACTGTCGGCATATTTTATTTGGCGTTGGTATGTGATCCTGACAAGCGAGATCGGGCGATCAAAGAATTGCATGCCTTCCTGGACAATTTGAGCGTTGAGGATTTTTCCGCTGACCGAGTCGAAAAAGCGGTGCGTCAGTTGATTGTGTCAGAGATAAATGCCCGCAAAACTGTTAGTGGACAAGCTTCGAAATTGGGGGCAGCTGAGGTTGTAATCGGAGATATCGGATATTCGGAAAACTACCTGCAAAAGGTGTCTGGAATTGCTCCAGAAGACCTTATGAGGGTATTTAAGAAATGGTTACGTAGAGAGCGATTGACTACCATTACTTTAAATCCAAAGTCCTCCGAATCCTTGGATCTGAAACTGGTGGAAAGCAAGCCCAGTGAATTGGATTTTGTTGAGTTTAAGCAAGGGAACGGTAGCACGTTACTCCTGCGAGAAAACAACCGATTGCCCAATATACATTTTCGTGTCGTTATGAATGCGGGCTCTCTCTACGAGTCGCCGGGAAAGCAAGGGGCGACGTCGTTGCTGGCGACGCTAATGACCAAGGATACCGAGAAGCGAAGCTCATTGGAAGTGGCTGCGGCAATCGAAAGTGTGGGCGGCAGCTTCTATGATTTTTCC
This sequence comes from Verrucomicrobiia bacterium, assembly GCA_030424825.1. Taxonomy (GTDB): domain Bacteria; phylum Verrucomicrobiota; class Verrucomicrobiia; order Opitutales; family Opitutaceae; genus Pelagisphaera. Next base: position 632 of record JAUHWE010000277.1, on the reverse strand, counting down.
GGGAACAACAGTCTGGGTTTGGGAATGGATGTCCTGCCCTCGGATGTAGATCTCGCCTTGGACTTAATTGAGGAAGCGATTCTGCATCCGGTATTTGCTAAAGAAACCTTTGCCTTGGAAAAGGCGGCTCATATTGCGGCTATCAAGGAAGATTTGGACGAGATAGTCACTGCCGGAAGGAGAATATTGCGGAAACGTTTTTTCGGGGATCACCCGTTTTCGCTGGGAGGATCGGGTTCGTTGGAAACCGTCGAACGCTTGGAAGCAGATGATATTAAGGAGCTGCGCTCGAGCTTGCTCACGGCAGGAAATGTTGCTTTCGCCGTATCGGGTCAATTCGATATTGAGGCGTTAAGGCCACGGCTGGAAGCGCTGCTGGAAAAACTGCCACAGGGTGAGAAGCCGACTTCTAGCCATGTATTCAGAAAGCCGTTTGCTCCAGGAACCCACAGAGAGAGTATGGATCGGCAGCAAGCCGTCGTTTTCCACGGGTATCCGGGGCCGGGATTGCTGGATGAGGACTTTTACGTTTCGGAAGTGGCAGACGAGATATTCAGTGGGATGTCGAGCAATTTGTTCGAGAGGATTCGAGAGGAGTTGAGCCTGGCGTACTTTGTCCGCTCGAGCCGTAT
>JAUHWE010000276.1 GCA_030424825.1 Verrucomicrobiia bacterium | reverse complement strand
GATTGAAAAAAGAATTGATAGTGGGAAATGGGAGATTGTGGGATTCGTTGGACCAGACGAGCGACAGTTTAGGGATCCCGTTCAGCTCATCTCGTCAAGTGTGATTTACCGGCTCATTTCAGTTAATGGAAAGGGAGATTCGTTGCCCTCTCAGCACCGGGTTTACAATTCAATAGTGGAGAACGGTAGCGCTGTGGATATCCAGTTGCCGATGGGCGATGAAAATATTGGGTATGGAAGCGATGTCGCATCGAACTCCAGGGTGCTCGTCGTAGGCGCCCCATTTGACGACGACGCAGGGGAAGCGTCCGGATCGGTTTATCTTTACGAGCGAATTGAGGGATCGAGTTGGGAGTATCGTCAAAAGCTAATCGGAACGGATACGGAATCGTACGATAATTTTGGATATTCAGTTGGGTTGAGTGAATCATTGTTGGTGGTAGGCGCCTACAATGAGGATGAACGGGGCATTGACGCGGGGGCCTTGTACTTATTTGAACCTGAGAGCAGCGGAGCCTGGATTCAAACTCAGAAAATCGTTGTTCCGGATGGCAAGTCTCAAGGAAAGTTTGGCTTCAGCGTAGACGTTTTTGGGGACCTGATTGTGTCATCAGCTAGAGGCGATGACGACAGTGGGCGGAATGCAGGAGCCGTGCATGTATTTGAACGGGAAGGGGAAAGCGCCTGGGTTCATCAGGTGAAGTTGACCCCACCCTTGGGCTCGGATGCCGCATATTTTGGTTGGTCGGTTTCAGCCCATAGCAATCGAATCGTCGTGGGTGCAAAAGGCGATGACGGTAATGGAGTGGGTACGGGTTCGGTTTACGTGTATCTAAAAAGTGGAAATAGATGGCTGCTAGAACAGAAAATTGTTCCAGAGGAATCGTCCAACTATGATGCCTTTGGGACGAGCGTAGATTTTGACGGAACTTCGATTGTTGTGGGAACCCCTAATGACGACGGTGTGGAATTCGATACGGGTTCAATCTCTCTGTACCGGCATTCAGGTGGGCGATGGGAGCGAGTGCGCGTTTTTGAGGCGAACGATCCAATTGGAGGCGAGCGATTGGGAACGAATGTTGCCGTTCTGGGAAATCGAGTCGCAGCGGTCGGGCAGACGGATGAGGGTTTGAGCACTAAAGGCGTGGTTTTCGAGGAAAGAGTCCCGGGGGAATGGATAGATGCGAATGAACTCTTTGCGGTAGAAGCTACTTCCCTTGGGGGAGCGAGTATAACGCTGTCAGACCGAGTGGTCAGTGTTGGCAATCCCAGTGAAAGACGGTTGCGCTCGTTTTATGACATTCCGGAAGCGACCTACTCATTGCAGATCGACCGGGTTTCCAAAGAGGGGGTTTCGATCTCTTGGACTAACTCGGCTATTGGCTCAGAATCGATTGCGATAGAGCGACGTGAGGTCGGGGAAGACGAATGGAGCGTTTTGTCGAAAAGGGTGTCCGCGGAATTGAGCTTCGTCGACCAATCTTCGACAGGAGGGCGGCGATGGGAGTATCGTGTGAGAGGGATTTCCGGAGGCGTTGCAGGTCCCAGCAATACGGTCACAACCCCAATGCTCCCAATTGGTCGACTGGTAAACCTCTCGGTTCGCGGATATGTAGGGAAAGGTGAACAGGTTTTGGTTCCGGGTTTTACCGTAGTGGGAACGGATAATCTTAGTGTGGCGATTCGAGCCCGTGGCCCATCCCTGTTGGAGCACAGTGTTCCCAATCCTATTGGAAATCCGGCAATGAAGGTCTATCCTTGGGAAGCGGAATCGATTGGAAGTAATGACGATTGGCTTGATCGCTTTTCTATCGCCGAAATGGAGTCACTTGAAAGTGAGACAGGAGCATCCTCGATAATCAATCACACGTCTGAATCCGTATTCATGGACAGCCTTTCAACCGGTGTCTACACTGCGGTAATTGAAGATTTGGACGGCGGAAGTGGCCTCGGGTTGGCGGAAATCTTCGAAGTGCCCACCAGTGGAAAATACGATGAGCGAGCGGCACTGGTGAATTTATCGGCACGAGGCTTTGTGGATACAGGGGCGAATGCTCTTATCGGAGGCTTTGTTGTGGCAGGTGATGCTCCCGTCAAGGTGTTGTTGAGGGGCGTAGGACCTGGTCTGCAGAAACTTGGAGTCGTCAATACCATCGATCAGCCTAGGATAACGGTGTATGATTCCGCTAGTTCTCCCATGGTATCCAATCTAAACTGGGGTACGGGGGGGCAAATTGGAGAAATTATTGAACTTTCTAAAACGGTGGGAGCGTTTGATCTGGAATTGGGATCAAAAGATGCCGCATTGATCGTAACACTGCCTCCGGGTCTCTATACGTGTGTCATGGATACAGAGTTCGAAGACAGTGGAGTAGGGTTACTCGAAATCTATTTGGCCCCGTAATGACCGATTTTCAGCTCTGAAGCTTTCTATAAGGTGGAGACAAACGAGCTAATTCGCTCGACAGCTTTTGCGAGTTGTTCTCGGGAGGCTGCGTAGCTGAATCGGAGATACCCCTCGCCGTTTTTTCCAAAGTCAGTTCCTGAAAGACAGGCGACGCCTGCTTCATTAAGCAGTCTTTCTGCTAATGTGGAAGAGGGAATCCCGATTTCGGAAACATTGGGAAATGCGTAGAAGGCGCCTTCGGGAAGGCGACAGTTGAAGCCATCAATCTGGTTGAGGCCTTGGACGAATTGGTCACGTCGTAGTTGATACTGCTTTACGATATCGGAAACAGCGTCATCACATTGCTCAATAGCGACGATGCCTGCTCTTTGGGTGAACCCGGCTGTGCATCCGACCGCATGCATCAACAGTAGCGACACTTTTTCAGCGAGGGCGTTTGGCATGATGGCGTACCCAAGCCGCCATCCTGTCATCGCATAGGATTTGGAAAACCCGTCTACGATTATCGTACGTTCACTCATCCCGTCGAGGGCATAGATGCTCTCAGCATCCGATTGATCGTAGACCAGTCGGGAGTAGATTTCGTCGCTGAGCACCCAGAAGTCATGCTTTCGAGCGAGCGCGGCAATTTCTTGCAAGTCGGAGTTTGAAATAACCCCACCGGTTGGATTGGCGGGAGAGTTGAGGATTAGAAGTCGGGTATTTTTTGTGATGCGGCTTCTGAGCGCTTCCAGATCGAATGAGAAACTATTCGCTTCAACCAGTGGAACGGGAACGGGTATGCCGCCAGCGATTTCAATATCCGCTCGATAGGAGGGAAAGCCAGGGTCTGGATAGAGTACTTCGTCTCCTTTTTCGAGAAGGGCAAGAAGGGGAAATAGGAGGACGGGTTTAGCCCCTGGTCCCACGACTACTTGGGAAGGGCTGGCCGCGATCCCCCTTTTTTCGGAGTAGTGGGCGATTGCTTCTCGAAGGTCCGAGTAGCCTTCGGAGGGATTGTAGCGTGTGAAACCGGCATCGATCGCCGCTTTCCCTTCTTTGGCAATGGGTGGGAACGTACTAAAATCAGGCTGGCCGATTTCCAGATGAACAATGTCACGGCCCTTTTTTTCCAGAGCCTGAGCCAGTCCCATCACTCGATAGGCGCCTTCAGGCTTAAGATTTTGGATTCGGTGGGCGAATTTCATATCGGATACGACAACTCGACATTTTGGGGCCCTGAACGCAAGCCGGTAACGAAGGAGTATTGAGGCCGGGCCGCTTAAAGCAAAGCCCGCTTTGGTTGCTACGGAGTCAACCGAGCCAAATTTCCGGTGATTGGAATCTGCCTAGAACTTCAAGGTCAAGGCGTTCCACTTGATCTCGCTTCGCGAGTCACTGCTAAAGACCTTGGAATCTAAGGCCATGGCGGATATCCGATTGAGTGGATCGGCCTGATTGGATACCAGCTGAGTGTATTTCCAGCCTCGGTCGCTGAGGGGATGCGTGTACTTCTCCATCAATTTAGAAGTGATGTTTTCATCCGCATTGAAGGCGATCGTTTCGTCAATGTTGATTGACTGGAAAGGAGTGTCGATTTCCAAGACGTATGAGTCTGGAAGCGGCGACGAATGAACTGATTGGTTTGAGGCGAGCTCAACCGATTGGTTGGGAGTTTCGGAAATCTCAGTATTCTTGGAAAGCCTATGTGCCGCAACGTCTGTCTGGGCCACTTCGAAAAACGCGGGCTGCTCAGAATTCTGTTGAGTGGGAGATGTTAGGGAATTCGCTTCTACGGTGGCTATTTCTAGGACAGGCGAAGCGCTCGGATCTTCGTTGGAATCGGTGACGAAGTCGGGGCTTAGCATTTTCATGATAACAAAGCCAACCACTCCGCAAGAAGTCGCTGCCCCGCAAAGGAGGCTAAAATGGCGGAAGCGGTTCCAAACGGTAACTTCTTCACCAAGGTCTTCGACCGGCTGGCGCTGGAGCATTCGTCTCTGTTTCAAACGGAGGTCGTTCTCGAACTTATTCCAGAAATCAGGAGACGGTTTTTCGGCGCGCTTCACTTGAAGAAGCTCGTCCAAGGTGTATTTGCCTCGAGAATCTCGCATTTACGGGATTAGATGCGTTTCTCTCTGAAGCATTCAAAAAAATTACCAATTTCTTATCCCTCGTGTAAAAGTGCGATTACGTTTCTGAAACCCAATCGTCCGAACACTAGCTAAGTAATTGGAAAGCAAGTGTTAAGCTATGTTTTCTGGTGACACTCTGGATCGCTGGGAAAATATTCATAGTTTGGCTGCCGTCGGTCATGGGGCCAGATCATCAGGATTCGGTCGGTCCTTGAGGGCATATCCGAGCAATGGAATGTTGTGTCTTCGGATAAACAAAACGATGGAACAGGCGATTAGCACGATCACCGCAAGCAGGCCGAGCTGAAGCCGTTCTCCCTCCCAGCCTAGCTTGGTGAAATGGCCAATGATAGCTCCCATCATGAGTCCGGAGGCCAGCATTGCCCCAAAATTGATACTGGATGGAATCAATAGTAGGATGCAGGCCACCAGTTCTAGGATGCCAATTAGAATACGCCCTTCCGGTTCCATTTCTAGTTCGGTAAATAGCTGAACCGATTCGCTCGCTCCGCTGAACTTGAAGAAAAGTGTTTGTCCCAAAATGACGACCGCTACGATTTGGGCGATCCAAGATATTATAGTGGAAGTCCGGTTTTTCATGATTGGTATACTTGGGGTAGAACTCTAACTCGCTAGTGCGAGCTGCTAATAAAGGTGTGTAAAGTAGAGTCTTTTGGCACGTACAAATGCTCGAATGAAAGATCTTGGACGGAGCGGCAGCCAGTCGCGCAAAGCAACTCCTGCAAATCGTGCTCTAGATTGTCCATGTACTGGGCGACGCGTTTGGCCTTCAAGTCGATATCGAGACCTCGTTGAAGGTCTGGATCGTGGGTGGTGATGCCCACCGGGCAGGTATTGTTGCCGCATTGCATTGCTTGGATACAGCCAATCGAGAGCATGAATCCCCGAGCGGAACTGACCACGTCAGCTCCTAGGCAAAAGGCAATTAGTTGGCGTCCCGGACCCACCAGCTTCCCCGAGGCGATCAGTTTGAGGCGGTTCCGGACATCGTGCTCAGTCAGGATGTCGTCCACTCGCTTGAGAGCCGGAAAAAGAGGAAGACCCACGCGATCCATAAAGGCCTTGGGTGCGGCTCCGGTACCCCCTTCCGCACCGTCTATGGTGATCCAGTCGGGAAAGACATCCTGTCGTTTCATTTCAGAGACAAGGCCCTCAAACTCGGCAGGGTTGCCGATGCACATCTTTATCCCCACCGGAAGCTGAGACACGTTTTGGACGTGCTGGATGAAACTTACACTGCTTTCGAGATCCACGCATTCCATGTGGCTGGGTGGAGAAATGACGTCCTGCCCCATCGGAACTCCTCGCAGCTCGGAGATTTCCGGAGTGATTTTCTCCTTGGGGAGTAGGCCTCCCTTGCCGGGCTTCGCTCCCTGAGAGAATTTGATCTCGATCATCCTGATCGTTTCTTGCCCAGCAAGATCGCGTAGCTTCTGATCGTCGAGACGACCGTCTTCACCCCTGACGCCGAATTTGGCGGTTCCCATTTGGAATATCAGATCGCAGCCCTCTTCCAGATGGTACTTCGGGTAACCCCCCTCACCGGTATTCATTAACGTTCCTGCTTGTTTGGCGCCACGCGCGAAAGCCCGCACCGCTTTTTCACCGAGAGAGCCGAAACTCATTGCGCTAATGATAAAGGGCCGTTTCAGCGTGTAGGGATTGGGGCAACCGCGTTCCTCCCCAAACGTTACACTTGTGGGTTTAAGCTCGATTTTCCGAATGGGAAACATCGCATGCCGCACCTTGACTTCGGTGGAGTCGAAATTCTTCTGCGAGCCGAATGAAGAAGCGGAGTTGATGTTTTGCGCTTTGCGATAGACTTCTGAGCGCTCGTTGCGATTGAACGGTCGCTCTTCAGTGTCATTCAAATATAGATACTGGCGTAGCTCGGGTCCAATGCTTTCGAGAATGTAGCGACCTTGGCCTAGGATTCCGAAATTCCTTAGTATGGAATGC
>JAUHWE010000275.1 GCA_030424825.1 Verrucomicrobiia bacterium | reverse complement strand
CGAATGCGGGAGAACCCCCTTCTGCCGGTCCAATCGAAATACTGAGTCGGGTGTAGGTTAGGGGAAAGACAACTTCTGCGAAATGACTTTCATGACCCGTTACGAGGCCAAATTTTGGAGTCGGACTGAAGTCGAGAGGGCTCGTAACTGAAAAGGCCAGTGATCCAATCTCTATGGATTCCTTGGTTTCGATTGGGTCGATGTAATCAAAGGATTCTGGCAAATTGATTACTTGCAGGAGCGCTACATTCGTGCGTGCGTCCGATCCCACTATATCGGCTAGGTAGGAGATTCCTCGTTGCTCAATCCAAACTCGGGTTGTGCTGTCAGAAGGCAGGTAGCTGGTTAAAACTTGTCCCTTTTCGCTAATGAAGAATCCAGAAAACACACGAAGGACCACTTTGGGGTCATCATTCTCTGATCGTTCCTCGGCGGCGACCTTAACCCGGACGACGGCATTCTTTCGGTCTTGATAGATTTTTTGGATCGTGTTCTGCAGATCCAGAACACTCTCTCCGCTCTGTCCATAGGCGCTTTGAAAGCCCCAGTGAAAAAGAGCGACGAAAAGGACGACTGAAGGACGCGCCACCATCGAGGCACGTTTGCGTAGCCGATGAGACATGGGCTAAAAATGATTACCGGTACGAATGATTTTTGCGCCTAGGCCGTTCCCCGTTTCCATTTGACCCGCTGTGAACTGTTTTGGCTCCGCTATGATTTGGTAGCTGACCGGGTACTGTTTTTTGGTTAAAGCATTCACTTCGTAGGTCGGGGTTGCGTTGATCGCATAAGCGAATTCGCCCTCGATTCGATCAGTCTGTTGTAAGGTATCCTCGACCACGAACATCGGCTGTTCAATAAGGGAAGTGTTGCTCGCGGCAGGAGAAGAAACCTCCTGAACCATTCCAGTCGTTGGCTGCTCGCCCGCAAAATACTCGGTTCTTGAAATGGTGAAAACGCCAAGTGCGAAAATGCAGGCTGTCGCGGTGACGGCAGCGGATTTCCGGGCCACCAATATCGAAAGCTTCCCAAGCCGCTCGTACCATGACTGAGTCCGGACTAGAGCCGCGAGTTGCTTGCTTCGAAGTTCCCCGTCAAATTTCTCCCAGAAAGCGGCGTCGGGTCTTTCCCGGCGTTTCAACTGAATCAGCTGGCTAAGGCGATCGTCGTCTATTTGGGATTTGGGTTTATTGAAGAGCATGTTTTGGTTTGGGGTATTAACGAATGTAGTCCTTCAACTCACCTTGAAGGAACTGTTTGGCATAGTGGAGACGGGACCGAACCGTTCCGATGGATGTGCCCACAATATCTGCGATTTCCTTGTGACTCAGTCCGTCGATTTCAAAAAGGGTGATAACGGTCCTGTGTTTTACCGATAGTTTTTGGAATGCGTCGTTGAGCGTTTCCTGAAGCTCCGTCATCAAGGCGGCTTTGTCTGAATCGGACTCTGTCTTCAGATTTTCGATAAATCCCTCCGTATGATCCTCTTCGACCATTTTTTCGAAGCTGAAAAGCGTCTCAGCTTATTCTTGCGAAGGTGGGTGAGCGACGTGTTTAACGCGATGCGATAGAGCCAGGTGAAAAAGCTGGATTTACCTTTGAAGCGGTTGATGGACTGAAATGCCTTGATGAATGTCTCCTGGGCGAGATCCGAAGCGTCTTCTCGGTTGGACGTCAAATTGTAGATAATGGAGTAGACGCGCTCCCTGTATTTGAGAATGAGAGCATCGAACGCATCAACATCGCCTGCTTGGATCTTCCGCACGATGGCGAGGTCCTCGTCGGCTTCCAATCGCCTTTCGGGCGAGGAAACGAGTGGTTTGGCAATGGTTTTCGATATGCTCATTGGAGCTCAGTCTGGGGAAACTCTAGAGGTAATTGTTGAAATGTCTAGTTTCCATCACGGCAATTGAAGAAAATGGGCCTTATTTTGATCGTAATCCTATGATCTTGCCCGATCTGACTGGAGAGCTTCCACCTGGTTCCACAAGAGTTCGCTAATTGTGTAGAGCAGATCGGCATCCTTGCTTCCGACAAAGGAAGCAATTCCCTCGCGCGCCAAACGAATTTCACTGAATATCGCCTCTTGTACCGCATCGATGACACCGAGCTCTATGAGCTTTGCCTGCCAAATACTTACGTCGGTCTCGCTTTCGCCTGAGAGGGTGGCCCGGAGGAGCGCGGCCTCTTCTTGGGGGAGCCCGTCGCGCAGCAAGATAATGGGAAGCGTTGCTTTGCCGGTCGCGATATCCGTTCCGAGTGTCTTTCCAATCTTCTCCTCTGACCCGACTAGATCGGTGAGGTCGTCGTAAATCTGGTAGGCAATCCCTAGGTGTCGACCAAAGTTTCCGGCGGCCTCGACATAGGATTGATCTCTCTCAGCCAGACGGGCTCCAAGAAAGCAGGCCACGCTGAAAAGCTCGGCCGTTTTTAGATCAATCACTCGTTGGTAAGTCGCTAGGTCGATATCTGGATCCCCTCGCTGCATCGTTTGGAGAATCTCCCCCGTACACACGTTTCGCATGGCGATCGCCACTTTCTCGCTCACTTCTGCAGTTGGAAATTGGGTTGCCAGGTAAACGGCGTGCGAAAAGAGAGCGTCTCCGAGGAGGACAGCGGTAGCATTTCCGTCTTTTTTCGCCACAGTGGGACGATTGCGGCGAATGTCTGCTTCATCCATGATGTCGTCGTGGACGAGAGTCGCTAGATGGATTGTTTCAATGACCGCAGCGAGTTTCACTAGCTTCTGATCCACAACGCCTTCCCCTTGCCATCCACTGAAAAAGATGAGCGAAGGGCGAATGCGCTTTCCGCCGGTATCCATGCAGTACTCGACGTAGCCGCGAATCTCTTCTTCGAAACTGTTGACTTGCTCGAGGAGAAATCGGTCGAGCGTTGCCAAGTGGGGCTCGAGCAATTGAAACAGCCCGGATAGCAGCTTTGTTTCGCTTTGACTCGGCGTCTGTGAAGCTTGGCTCATGTCGATTTTCGTTTTCAGGCTCTCCGCAGCCTCCAGTCTTGGGGACGGCTTGAGACGAACCATGACTGCGTTTTGAGAAATTCCGAAACAAAAATCGCCTGATTCAAAGCTTTGCCCTCGTGGTTATCGTACGGATGTTGAACGCCTTAAGGGGCGTTAGGGGTGAAATCCGTTTTGAAGCGAGGCAAGCTATACCATTCTTACCTTGGTCAAATCCTGACCATCGATCACCCCGATAGGGTGAAAATCGGCATCGACCACGACCAGGTCGTCGATTTTCCGATTCTCGAAAATCCGCAAAGCCTCTACGGCAAGAGAGCCCGAATTGACGGTTACGGGAGATCGTGTCATAAAGCTGGATACAGATTTTTCCAGAAAGTCGGCATCTTCGAGGACGAGTCTACGAATGTCCCCGTCCGTGAAAATGCCGCTTAGGCGACCGTTCTCATCAGTTAGGGCGATACATCCACTATTGGGATTCGTCATGTGCTGGAGGCATTCCTTGCAAGTCGCCGAGTCACGGGAAACCGCAAATTGTCCCGCCGGGCGCATGATCGTGTCCACACTCGCGGCGAGAGACTTGCCGAGGCTGCCTCCAGGATGGAACTGGACGAAGTCTTCTCGACTGAAAGCCCGCCATTCAAGGACCACCATGGCGAGAGCGTCCCCAATGGCCATGGACGCGGTCGAGCTGGCGGTGGGAGCAAGGTCCAGCGGACACGCTTCCTTGTCCGCGCTATAGATTAAGGAGTGGCTACACAGTTTTGCCAGGGCTGAGTCGGGTTTTGAAGTGACTGCGATTGTCCTTGCGTCGAACCGTTTCAGTATCGGGACAAGCCGTAGAAGCTCCTCCGTCTCACCACTGTTGCTGAAGGCGAGAAGCGCGTCGCCCTTGCGGCATAGGCCCATATCGCCGTGGAGGGCATTGACGGGATCCAAGAAGGTTGAGGGCGCTCCGATACTATTGAAGGTACCGACGAGTTTGCGCGCGATGTGGGCGCTTTTTCCAATTCCAGAAAAAATGAGCTTCTGTCCGCCGTTGAGCGTTTCGATTACAGTAGCTGCTACATGAGCAAACGCGGAATCGAGCTGAGCGCTGGTTTTCATGAGAGCCTCGGCTTCGATGTCGATGCATCGGCGCCCTTTCGCAATAATTTCGTCAGTATCCATTGATTAGGAAGAGAGAAGGCGCTTAGTTGATTTCAGACTTGGAAAGTCAAGCAGAGGTGGTCTCATATCATACACGCCTTTTTGATCATGATGAGAAGATCCTACGCATCAAAACTTATTTTCGCTCTTGTGGGAGCGTTCGTGATCGCGGGCTGTTCCGACCAGATGTCTCTCGATGTCTTGAGTGAAACGGAGGACCCCGTCTACCGGCGAGCGAAAGACCTCCTCTCTCGAAATCTATACAACGAGGCCCTTTCACAATTCACCAAGATAATTTCGAAGCGAGACGGGAACGCCCCCGAATCCCATTTAGAGGCGGGGCTGATCCATCTGAACCACATGGATGATCAGTACTCGGCGATATACCACTTTAAACATTACTTGGTGATAAAGAGCCGTGATCCTGCCTCCTCGGAACGCGATGCAGGAATGGCTCGAGTCGAAGATCTAATAAAAACGGCGAAAAAAGACCTGCTAACCACTGAAGACGCTAAGCATTATCGTCTCAAGTTATTAGATACGATCGAGCAACTTCGCCGTGAGAACGAGGCTTTAAAAAATCGACTCGCCGATTCTCGTAATGGAACTCTCACGGTTCCGGACCCGCAGCGGGAACCTGTCCGCATCGACCCGGTGGCTCCCAGTCGCCCGGCTCCGGTTCGCCCGGCCAATACGACCAATGGTGCCCGCCGAACCTACATTGTAAAGGAGGGTGACAGCCTGTATCGGATAAGCAGCGAGGTTTATGGAAATGGGGGCCGGTGGATGGAGATTCTGGAAGCGAACCGTGCAGTTCTGCCTAGCGAGACGCAGTTGCAACCCGGTATGTCTCTGGTAATTCCTTGATCCTCTGCTTTCCTTCAAGTGATGCCGATTACTGTCTTGCCGCCCCCGGCTTGAATGCGGTCGCCCACCGTTTTTCCTATGAGTTCATTTCCAACGGGTGATTTGGGAGTAATAACGGTGATCGTTGCGTCATCCTCAGTTGAAACATCGATTCCCCCCATTCCGGGCGCTAGAAAGTAGATTTCCCGGCCATGGGGTGAGAGCAAGGTTACAAGGGCTCCGAGAGCGATGGGGGAGGAACTTGAAAAGGTGGGAAGGGTAAAATTTTTGATTGCCGTAAGGCTTTCTCGCAGCTCGATCGCGTGACGGGCCTGCCCGTTTGCCAAGTACGACGTTTCAAGTCCACGAGTGTCGTATTTCCCTTCCGACCGGGATTCTTCGTGCGTGGCGGATTCTGCTGACTCGATCGCTGCGTCGGTAGCCTTTGCGAGATCGGACTCTAGCTTTTCTGTGATCAATTGCAGGATTTCTGCTTTGTTCATTACAAGTGATTGGAAATCAAAAGGAAACCGTTCAAAGAACCGAGGCCAGGAGGTTAGCTTCGCTTGGCCCATACCACCCAGTCGCCGGGCTCTGGAGTCAGCAAGGTGGTGGAGTTCTTCGTGATTTCTGCTTCACCCTTCCACTGGCCAGTCATTGGATTGTACCATTTGATGAGCCCGTTTGAAAACGGGAGTTCTAGAGTTACGGTCGTGAAGGTCTCACTGGTGTCAGACAATTCGTCTGAATGCAGACCTTGGAAGCCATCTGGGCTGTGTCCCGCAAATGATTCGGGATTTGCAATATAGGTGATGCACTCGTTCTGGTCGCTGGAGAGTATGGATTTCGCTAGGAGCGGGTTACTCCCTGAAACGGCGTCGTTGGGAACCCAATTCTCCAAGCTGATCTCGGTGTCAGCGAAAAATTTCTTGATTTGCAGAATGTCGTGGGCTCCGTACCGAAGGCGTCCTGAATTGCAAGCGTCGTAGTAACCTTCGATGCCGCGGCGATTGCGATCGAACGGCTCGGATGTTCTCAGTCCACAGTACGACGGCATAGCGCCGGACAAGAGCGTTCCCCAGAAAAGTCTGCGAAAATAGTACCGGGGAAATCGCGGTGCGTAATCTTGCTCGCCCCGGTCTCTGGCGAGGGCGACGGGTTTGCTTGCGCCAGCCCGCGCTTCAATCGCTTTCTCCCCAGTCACTTGTCCGAGCGAATCGATCGACTGAAAGGACAGCCATTTCGTGGATGGAAACGAGGGAGGGTCGAATCGTTGACCACAACAAGTGATGAGGGAGTTCCAAGGGTCATTGCCATTTATGGCCTCGCCTACCGTGGCCAACGCGGGTCCCAAATCTGGATCTTCTTGATGGATCTCATTGGATGCGGACCAATGCACGTTGGGAAGTGGTGAAAATCGCTCGATTGCGTAGCGTAGCGCGGAGTGCGAGCTGGGATCTCCGTCTCCAAATCGTTTCAGCTCTTCGGTGTCCGGTCCAAAGAGGTTGATTTCGAACTGAATTTCCGGATGTCTCTGAAGTGCGTATTTCAGTCGTAGGTCAA
>JAUHWE010000274.1 GCA_030424825.1 Verrucomicrobiia bacterium | reverse complement strand
TCCAGATTCCAGAGGGCGTCACGTCCATTGAAGAAGAAACGTTTTTCTATTGCGGAAGCCTTAGCAGCGCCACCCTTCCCGAGGGCATCACTTCCATTGAAAGAGGTGCATTTTCGCATTGCATCAGTCTCCAGAGTTTCGATTTTCCCAAGGAACTGAATACGATTGGAACGGGGGCATTTACCGGCTGCTCGGGATTCACTAATCTGATGCTTCCCATTAAACTGAAATCAATTGGTGACTACGGATTTGCTAATTGTGAGAATCTCAACACAATCAACTTTCCTTCAGGACTGGAAACGATCGGCAGTTACGCATTTAGCGAGTGCTCCAACCTTCTCAACTTGATTTTTTTCGACGGACTCGAATCCATTGGAGAATTCGCATTCAACAATTGCACTAAGCTCGAGAGTATCTCATTCCCCGCCGAAATGAGTTCAATTGGGGATTCAGCCTTTCTATCCTGTTCAAGCCTTAACAATATAGAGTTTTCCGAGGGTCTCAAAGCAATTGGCAACTTTTCCTTTAATAAATGCACAAGCCTTACAAGCATCATACTACCTGAAGGGCTAGATACAATAGGTGAACGTGCATTCGAAGAATGTACGAGCCTTACAACGGTCTCACTTCCTCCGGGTCTAGGATCGATTGGCAGGTTTGCATTTCGATATTGCCAGAATATTGTGAGTATCACGCTACCTACTGGGCTGACCTCGATCGAAGACTACACCTTTACAGGATGCACGAGCCTCACTAGCATTGAAATACCAGAAAGTGTCGCTACCATTGGTAACTTTTCATTCAAAGATTGTTCCAATCTTGAGACGATAACGCTCCCAGACGGCTTAATATCCATTGGTGAATCTGCGTTCTACAAATGCAACAATCTTAAGAACGCACAGCTTCCCGAAAACATACAATCGCTTGGTCGTGAAGCGTTTTTCAGCTGCGCTCTTTCAACAATCTCCATCCCCGAAGGGATCCCTTCGATTAGCTACGGAACATTCGCAGACTGCCCTCTGATTAATGTCTCGCTTCACAATGCACTAGTATCGATTGAACAAAGCGCATTCTCAGGTTGCGACAAACTGACAAGCATCGAAATCCCCGTATCTCTAAAATCAATCGGAGAATCTGCCTTCTCTGGATGTCGTAGTTTAGCAAACATCACTATTCCCGATAATGTAACGCACATTGGAAACGGCGCGTTTTCGAGCTGCACGAACCTTACGACTATCTCGATTCCTGAAAAAGTCACGTCAATCGCTCCCCTGACTTTCTACAACTGCGAAGACCTAAATGAGATAGTAATTCCTTCGGGAGTGGTTTCCATTGGAGACGAAGCGTTTAAACATTGCAGCAGTCTCAGAACCATATCGTTACCACAAGGATTAAATTCGATAGGGGATGAGGCCTTCACCGGCTCTGCTCTAAGCAGCATTACGATTCCTAACGGAGTGACGTCAATAGGCAGAAGAACATTTGCTCAATGCCTATCACTATCTTCGATACAGCTGTCGGAAAATCTCATTTCGATTGGCGATCAAGCATTCTCCAAATGCATTAGATTGCTCTCCATCACCATTCCCAACAATGTAAACACTATTGGTAGTCTAGCCTTCTACGATTGCCCACTTCTTTTCAGCGTTCAACTGGGGGAAGGCCTTGTTTCGATTGGCGACGGAGCTTTTTCTGAATGCGAGAAACTACTCCGCGTTGAAATCCCTCCATCTGTGACTTCATTTGGAAACTACGTGTTCAGATACTGCACAGCACTCAGAGAGGTTATTTTTCATGGTTCTATACCCACTCTCGATCCAAATACCTATCTAGGTCTCGAGTATCAAAGAACGCTATATTACTATACCGAAGGCATTCCAGGTGCTTCACAAGCTGCATTCAACGGCTTCGACAAGGTGCTACTTTCCAATTACTCAACATGGAAGGAAACCTATTTTACTGAGGCGCAATTATTAAATGCTGCGATTTCAGGCGATAATGCCGACCCCGATAGTGATGGTCACTCGAATTTGTTCGAATTCCTAATGAGACTTGATCCCCTAATTTACAGTTCTCCACTCAATTCGATACTCTCAAGTGAAAATGGCACTTTCATTCAATTAGGTCCTTTATTCGATGACGTTAACATCAACATACAACACAGTACCGATCTTTTTAATTGGACGAATCTTGATTCGACTGAATACACGTTGATTGACAACTACATTCGAGTCGATCTTCGTGAAAATACAAAAGCCCGATTCTTCCGTCTAGCTGCAAGTAAGAACGATAACAGTTGAACCGCCTCTTCTCCTTTCCTTCTCTGATAAGCTAGCCAAGATATCTCCTAAGACTCTCGCTTAGACCACCCCCGTTATTTTCTCAAATCAACAAGGGCAAAGAAAATTTCGGACGGCTTCGCAGTTCCACGAAAAGCACGCTTGCCGCGAGTCGGGAAAGGCGTGAGGCTGGGAGGATGCGAAATCTCATTTTACCCCTCCTCTGCCTGTTCGCGCTTCCGTTCCTTTCGGTTGCCGAGGATAGCAAGCCCAACATCGTCCTGATCTACGTGGACGATCTCGGATACGGGGATCTCGGGTGCTACGGTTCGGAGAAGAACGACACACCTCACGTGGATCAAATGGCGGCGGATGGCATGCGTTTTACCGACTACTATTCCGCCAGCCCTGTCTGCACGCCGTCGCGAGCCGCCCTCCTGACGGGCGGGTATCCGGGTCGGGTTGGGTTTGACGCCTTCAAGGAAAGCCGCACGAGTTGGGTGCTGTTTCCGGGCTTCGCCGAAGGCCTCCACCCGAATGAGCTCCTGTTGCCAGAGTACTTGAAGTGGCAGGGATACGCGACCAGTCACGTGGGAAAATGGCATCTGGGTGACCAGGTGGAGCACCTCCCCACGCGACACGGATTCGATTCGTATTACGGAATTCCCTACAGCAACGATATGGCAATCATGCCTCGCCGTCCGAAAAGCCCACCCCTACCCTTACTACGGAATGAGGAGGTCATTGCCGAGCAGCCTAAGCAGGCCCCCTTGATTCAAAGCTACACCGAGGAAGCAGTGACCTTTATCCGGGAGAACAAGAACCAGCCCTTCTTCCTCTACTTTGCCCACATGCATGTCCATTTGCCGCATTATGTGATGGACCCCTTCCTCAAAGCTTCTCGCAATGGCATCTACGGCGCGGCCGTAGCAGCAGTCGACTGGAGCACGGGGGTCATTGTCGCTGAGCTGAAGCGGCTCGGCCTCGAGGAAAACACCATCGTCATCTTCACCTCCGACAACGGCAGCCGGGTAGACCAGCACGGAGGCAGCAACGGTGCCTTGCGCGGCACCAAGGGCCAAACCTGGGAAGGTGGCATGCGCGTTCCTTGTATCGTGAAATGGCCTAGGGAAATCGAAGCGGGATCTATTTCCAGCGAACTGGTGAGTGCTATGGACTTTTATCCGACCATCGCCGCGATCCTTGGCCAGCCACTCGGAAGCGATCCTATCCGCGACGGCCATGATGTCAGTGCGATCTGGAGGGGCGAGCCCGGAGCCCGCTCGCCTTACGACGCGTTTTTCTACTATCTGGTCGATGAGCTTCAAGCGGTTCGTGTAGGGGACTGGAAACTACGCCTTGCCTCGAAAGAACGCCGACAGGCAGACAGCTCTCGTCCTGAATTGTACAATCTCGCCAATGACCTATCGGAGCAGATCGATCTCGCCGCTCAGCATCCTGACATCGTGAAAGAGCTCCGGCAGCACATGAACGACATGGGGGACCGGATCGGAGACGGACTGCGCAACAAATTGGGAAACGAGCGCCGTCCGCATGCGATTGAGGAAGATCCTCACCCTTTGACTGAATTTGACCCAGAGTACCCCTACATAGAACCCAGCTACTTGCTGGATCAAGCGGGCTGAGCAACGAGCGCAAAGATAGAGAGGATCGGCTCGATCCTCCACAAAGCAAAACCACGCCGCCTTGCGACGTGGCTAAGAGGAGACATCGGACTGGAGTCTACATGAAATTGGTAGCGGGCGATCTCCGAGTGCCCATCTCGGGTTGTGCTTTGTGGGCGCTTGGAGATCGCCCGCTACCTTAGATTCTACCAAACCGGCGGAGTGGGGACACTCTCGCCCTACCGGATTAGACTCACTGCGCACTCAAGTCCGCGCAAACTAGTCGCACGTCGTTACGAGCTACCACGTGTCTATAGGCGAATGCCGGGTGGGCCCATGTAACACCCCCAATACGGGCAGGCATCCCTAGCGGCGTGCGCGGCACGAGCTTGCCGCGGCTGATTTGCTTATATCCCGCAGGCGAAAGCTCGGCGATGATAAGCTCGCCGTGTTCGTTGAAAATCCAAACCCGATTGCCGGTGTCACCTTGAGCAACGATGTGGAGCGTCGCGAATCGGTCCGGCTCTACGGCCTCCGTCGATTCCCACATGAGTTTGCCCGTCAGCAATTCGAGGCAGCGCAGTTCGCCTTTCTGGTGAGTGCCGTAAATGTAGCCATTCTTTATATACGGAGTGGGAATGAGACTGTGCAAATTGTCCGACGAGCGCGTGTCGTTTTTGCGCCAGATTTCGGAGATCCCAGGTCTTTCCTCATCGAGGAGAAGCAAGGCGGACCCAACGTGGGCGTTCGTAGTGAACAGGTACTGCTTGCCTTTGTATTTGGTATGAATCGGTGTCGAGATTCCGATAGGCCACTTACTACCAGGCATGGCGTATGACCAGTAGGCTTTGCCCGTTTCAGGGTTGAGGCCGAACAGCTCGTCCGCTGTGTAGACCACCAGCACGCGACGATGGGCCTGATCGATTATAATAGGAGCGACATAACTCGCATCATCGTCGATGGCCCGCCAACGTTCCTCACCGGTGCGCTTATCGAGAGCAATGACACAGGCATCGGGCCGCCCACCAATTTGCAGGAAAAGCAAGTCGCCCTCGATCAATGGTGACGCCGCGATTCCCCAACGAGGCATCTCAATCTGATACTCAGTCGCCAAGTCGCGCTTCCAAACGACTTCGCCCGTTTGGGCGTCCAAGCAGTGCAAGTGCCCGACACCGCCGAGGCTGTAAGCCCGCGTTGGACCGGTCGCGGATGGGTCTACGAGAACGGCGGCTCGCGGCCCCGACTTGTATGCGATCGTGTAAACGGCTGGATACTGGTGGGACCAAAGCGTCTCACCCGTCTCAAAATCAAAGCAATGCACACGCTCGATCTCGTCAGGATCATCCAGTCGATCGCTTACATAAACGCGCTCGTCCGCTACGGTAGCCTGGGAATAGCCGGCCGCCACCTCGACCGACCACTTGAGCTGGATCCAGCCTTCCGCATCCGTATCCAGTTCTGCGCGGAGGCCGGACTCTCGCCATACCCCGTCCCGCTCCGGTCCACGCCACTGAGGCCAGTCGTGTTCCGCCAGAAGGACGAACGGAGTCGCGAGACAAAGAAAAATGGAAGATTTGGTTTTAGGCATCATACGTCGTTCCGTTTCTGGAAGGGTTTTCTTTCTACTACCCTCCAGAAAGTCCAATTAAGAGATCATTTGCAAACCAAACGGGTCGAAAATCGAAAAGGACGACTAGCCACTCCCCACCTCAGCAGGACTCAACTCATCGCCCCTCCTCCCGTCACTCCCTCGGCACACTTCTCCGCTCCCACAACAGTGCCGCCGCCAATCCCACGAGGCATATCGGAATAATCCAAAAACTAGATACCAGTCCATAGCGGTCGCCTACCATTCCCATTACCCATGAAACCAAGGCGAATCCCCCAATCCCACCGCAGGACAAGAGAATGAATACCCCCGTCGGATCAAAGCCCATACGATCCACAGCATAGGCCTGTAAAGTCGGCCAAAAGCAGGCCACCGAAACGCCGGCTAGAAAGAGTCCGACGTATACGGCAAACAAGCTCTCGAGCAGCGGAATCGCGACGCTTGCGGCGATTCCAAATACCGCCGAGTAAAACAGTAAATGCCAAAGCCTCCACTGCGGTACCCAGGCTCCAAACGCAAGTCGAGCCGCAATCATTCCACCCGCAAACAGAGCCACTCCGATGCCTGCTTCGCGGGCGCCCGCTCCATGACTCAGCTGAATGAAGCTGGCGCTCCAAAAGGTAAACGCTCCCTCCGCTGCGCCGCCCAAAAACATCATCACGGTGAATTCCCAAAATTTTCCCGACTGCAAGATCTCCCACTTTTCTCGCATCACTGAAGTCAGGCTCTCGCCCCGATGCTGCCGTCCTTGCCGCCTCAAACTCAAAAACAAGATCCCCGCAATCAAGCTCACTCCACCCAGACCGCCCACGATGTAACGCCACGAGACTTCACGGTCCAATAGCTCACCCGTTCCCAGCATGGTCAGCAGAACGCCGATCGACCAAAATGCATTCGTGATATTCAAGTACCTCCCCGAATCCTCCGGATGGAGCTCCTGCACGAGTGGATTGATCAAGGCTTCCACCACGCCTCCGCCCACGCCCAGAAGAGCCAAGGCCAAGAGAAGCGCACCATACCCCGGAGCGAAACTGTAGCATACCATCG
>JAUHWE010000273.1 GCA_030424825.1 Verrucomicrobiia bacterium | reverse complement strand
CGACTATGGCACGGAAACCCTGCTGAAGGGGATTCTCCACACAAGAGAAGAACAGGCCCACGAGATCGATCACTATCTAAGCTCCGATTCGCTTGACCGCAAAACGCTTGAACCCTCTCTTTAGCCTACTAAAAAGAAGTCGTCCCTGAGGCGGCAATTCGTATCGTTGCTACAAATATGAATATTCTTATCGTCGACGACGAAACGAACATACAAAAAACTACCGCTTTGGCCCTGAAGACCATGGGGCACAAGGCAATATCGGCCTACAACGGCCAACAAACCCTCCGCAAACTTGGGGAAGAACGCATCGACGCGGTCTTTCTCGATTTGCGTCTGGGAGAGGAGAACGGATTGGACGTGTTTGACCAGATGCGGGCAGAGGGCTACGAAATGCCTGTCATCATGTTCACTGCCTACTCCTCGATCGAAACGGCTGTTGAGGCGACGCGAAAAGGAGTCTACGATTACGTTCCCAAACCGTTCGTACCCGAACAGATTCGGCAGGCACTCAAGAAGCTCGAAGACAACACAAGACTCGCGAAAAAGGTGCAAGACCTGGAGTCGCGCCTTTCGGATACAAACTCCGCCCTTGTTTTCGAATCCTCCGAAGCACGAATGCAAGATGTATTCCATACCGCAGACAAGGCGGCAAAATCCGATGCCAATATCCTTCTGCTTGGCCCTAGTGGAACCGGTAAAACGGTACTGGCTAGGAGAATACACGAGGCGAGTGGACGGGCAAAGGGCCCCTTTGTCGTAGTACACTGTCCGAGCCTATCCAAAGAGCTTTTAGAGAGCGAGCTTTTCGGGCATGTTAAAGGATCCTTTACCGGCGCGGTCAAAGACACATGGGGAAAAGTAGAGGCCGCCGACAACGGCACCCTATTCCTAGACGAGATCGGAGACCTACCCTTTGAGATTCAGTCAAAACTTCTCCGCTTGCTACAGGACAAGCAATACGAACGGATTGGCGAAACGAAGACACGCTCCGCCAACGCTCGAATTCTGGCAGCGACCAACAAAGATCTGCAGCAAGAGGTCGCAGATGGGTCTTTTCGAGAAGACCTGTACTACCGAATCAATGTCATAACACTCGAAGTCCCCAGCCTGTCTCAACGCAAAGCAGATTTGCCTGCCCTTATCGACTGCTATCTGCGGCTTCATTCGAAAAAGGTCGGAAAAGCGGCCATTGCCATGGAATCGAAAGTGAAATCAGCCTTTCTTGAATACGATTGGCCGGGTAATTTGAGGGAGCTTAGCAACACCATCGAACGCTGTGTGATCCTGTGCTCCGATGATACGATTCACCTAGATGATCTTCCACTTGGCATCCTCTCTCAATCGAACCAAGGGAACCCCCTAAACGACCTAAATGGCTCAATTGGCTCTCAGGTAACTTTGCAGGAATTAGAGGACGCGCATATTAGGCGTGTCCTTGAAAGCAGCGAGAATTTGGAGAGTGCCGCCGAGACCTTGGGTATCGACACCGCAACGCTGTATCGCAAACGCAAGAAGCTCGGTCTTTTGTAACGCAACACCATGCTTCGCTCACGACTTTATTTCGGGATGTTCCCCGCTGCCGGGGTTCTAATAGCTATTTGCTTATACTCGATCTTTAACTACGAAATCCTAAGCAATCAGCTGATAGAGCGCCAGAGGGAGCGATTCAATGCGATTTCGAAAATCGAAAAGCTTCTAATCGCCACTTCCCAAGTGGACAGAGCGATGCATTTGCGCCAAGAAGGCGATGACGCGTTTTCCAAACGAGTCTTTCAAAGAGGCCATGAATTCATTAAATCATGGATACAAGAGCAATACGACTTGGAAAATGACTCTCGAAGCCCAACCGAAAGCGAGCTGTTCCAACTCGTGCAAAACTTGGAGGGTTCAACCCAATCGGCATTCGCCTCCTTAGCAGAAATCCCAGAAGGCCAGCTCGAGCTGTTGGTAGAGCGTATAGAGACCACTGCCTTAGGCTCGATCGCGGTGCACAACGAAGCAATCGCCACTATAAACGAACAGCTTCAACAACGTTCGAGCACACACTTTTACGTCGTTATGATAGGGATCATCGTCAGTGTCATCTTGATGGGGTTTGTCTCCTACTTTATGAGCCAGCGAATCCTCAAACCAATCGAGGCCCTAACCCATTCGGCCAATCGACTCGCGGGTGACGAATGGGAGACGGATTACCAGCCGACCAGAAGCGATGAGATTGGTGAGCTTGAGGTCGCCTTTGTCGACATGGCCCAGCGCCTTAGAGAATACAAGCGTATCACTAGCAATCAGCTCGTCCGTACCCGGCGGCGGATGGAGGAGTGTTTTAGCAACTTTCCGCATCCTATTCTCTTTATCAATGCGCAACGCAAATTTGTATACCGCAATCCCAGCGCGACCTATCTAATTGACTCGATCGGGGCCCCAAAGGGCGAGCTCCACCCATCAATCGCATCCCGAGTGGAAAAAGTGTTTGGCACCGGAGAAGAGGTCTATTCCAAGGATTTCGAAGAGACGATCAGTTTTAAAGTAGACAATCAGGAACTCTATTTTCTTCCTATCGTCGTACGTATCGACAATGATGATCTGGACCAAATAGAGTGTGCTCTCATTCTTCAAGACGTCACCAATCTACGCCTTTCCGACGAACTGAAAAGCGATCTTGTCGCCACCCTTAGCCACGAAATAAAGACGCCTGTCACAAGCGCAGGCA
This sequence comes from Verrucomicrobiia bacterium, assembly GCA_030424825.1. Lineage (GTDB taxonomy): Bacteria > Verrucomicrobiota > Verrucomicrobiia > Opitutales > Opitutaceae > Pelagisphaera. Next base: position 3,853 of record JAUHWE010000273.1, on the reverse strand, counting down.
TGGCGCTCCATCTCCTTCTCGAAAAGAATCTAGGAGGGCTCACCCAGGACCAGGAAGATATGATTCAAACAGCAGCTGATGATCTACAAAGGCTCCAGCGCCTCCTGGACCATATGCTACAAATCGCAAGATTGGATCGCAGTAACCCTACATTGGATACAGAATTGCATTTTCCTAAGACCATCATAGAGAATGCCATCGAACCCCATTTTCAGATCGCGGAAACCAAGGAAATTCGAGTACAACAACAGTTGGAAAAAGATCTGCCCCAAGTTTTCGTTGATCCCAAACTAGTTCATATCGCCCTTTCGAATTTTATATCGAACGCGATCAAATACAGCGAGCCAGGTACCGAAATCACCGTATACGCAAGGCGAGCTGGTGAAAAGATGATTCGTTTTGGTGTCCTCGACGTCGGGCCGGGTGTTCCGGAAGAAGACATTGGGAGAATATTCGACAAATTCTACCGATCCTCTCGCACCCCTTCCACAGACGGAGTCGGGCTTGGGCTGTCGATCTGCAAGGATATTGTTGACGCCCATAAGGGTTTAGTAGGATGCTTGAATCGAAGCAAAGGCGGAACTGACTTCTATTTCCAATTGCCGGATTCGTCCTAGAATACTGACGACTTCATTTCGGCACTGCTTTCTCACATTTCGTAAAACCGTTCAACGTTAGACCCATGGAAATAGATATCGTCATACAACAACTGGGCCTATTGCTAATCGCTTTTGCCCTCGCGATTCCATGCGCTTGGGATCGGGAAAAGGAATCGCGAAGCGCCGGCCTAAGAACTCTCCCTCTTGTCGCAATCGGCGCTTGCGGCTTTTTGCTGGTGGGGGAGTCTTTTCTCGAGGATAAAGCCACCAATGCTCGCCTAATGCAGGGCTTGATCGGCGGGCTTGGATTCCTGGGGGGTGGAGCCATTATAAAGGGAAACAACGGCGTCGTAGGAATGGCCAGCGCTGTAACCATCTGGATCACCGGCGCAATCGGAATGGCGGTTGCCTATCATCGGTTCGAAATCGCTATCGCATTAAGCCTGCTGAATTTCCTTACATTGCAACTTGGAACCAAGATCAAAAAAGAGATCTAGAACTGATGCTATTTCGAGTCACTCAATAGGAGTATCCATTTTTTGGCTAATTCTATATAGGTTGTTATCTCGGACTTAGTCTGGCAATGAGCGACACATTTATCAATCCCCAAGACTTTATCGAGGCCGCACTTGGGATCCCCTTTACCAAAGGAAACCGCATATCGGTATTAAAGAATGGTGATGAGATTTTTCCTGAAATGCTGGAGGCCATCGAGACTTCCAAGAAGAGTATTCTGTTCGAAACTTATGTCTACTGGAGAGGGAACATAGCTGAAACGTTCGCTACGGCACTGGCCAAGAAAGCCGAGGAAGGGGTTTCCGTGAGAGTACTGCTTGACGCCTATGGCTCCTCTCGCATGGACAAGCGACTCATCGAGCGGATCTCTGACGCGGGCGGAAAGGTCCGTCTTTTTCGACCACTACGTTGGCGATTTTGGGATTTTGACAAACGTACTCATCGCAAGATCCTCATATGTGACCAACGGATCGGATTTACGGGAGGTGTCGGCATCGCCGCTGAATGGGAGGGTGACGCTCGCAATCCAAGCGAATGGCGAGAAACGCATTTCAAATTCGAAGGTAAATCGGTACAAGGACTTAGCGGTGCGTTCTGGAACAATTGGATCGATATTGACGGGGAATACATTCCTGACTCAATTTCAGGGAGCCCTTCCCATTCCGAAGGAGACTCCCTAGTCCTAGTAGTACGCTCTTCACCGGCGACCCATCAAAGCGAAATGGAACTCGTTTTCGAATGCCTACTGACCCTGGCAAAAAGTTCAATTACCCTGACAACTCCCTATTTCAATATCGGGGAAAAAACGATAGAATTGCTCCGCCGCAAAGCGCAAGAAGGTGTCGAAATCGAAATACTAATTCCCGGAGAGCACATCGACAAGTCGATCGAGCTCCTCGTTGCCGAGGAATCTATGAAGCCTCTATTAGAAGCTGGAATTACCATTAGACGTTATACGCGCACGATGATACACAGCAAAATCATACGTATCGATGATGATATCGCCTGCGTTGGCTCTCCCAACTTTAATCAGCGTTCGAGAAAAAAGGACTTCGAAGTGGCGGCTATCATCATCGATAGGAATACATCCAAAGTTCTCGATGACCACTACGCTCGTGACGTTGAATTTGGAAATAAAATGAATCCACAGAACATTAAGAAAGCAAGTCTCTGGAGAAAAGCTCGCCGAAAAGCGACCCTACTCTTTCGAGAGCAACTCTAGATACAATCAACTAATCGTCTTTACGCAGAATGGAGAGGGAAAATAATCCCGCGCTCGCAACTGCAAGCATGAAGACTAGCATCGCGAATCCCGGATAACCAAGAATCTGGAATTCTGAGTCGATATTCATCATGATCGATGACCCTATTAGCAACGCGGCTATGATGGCGCCGAAAGATATTCGATTGGCGATCTTTTGGAATCCTTGAATGAGACCCCTCTCGTCGATCGCATCAACATCTACACGAAATCGATTTTCCGAAAGATTCGTTATGAGATTATTGATACGTTGAGGCGATTTCATCACCAGCTCCTTGAGTTCCAAAACGGCACTCATAAAGTCGCCTTCCTTCAAGCTGTCGGTGGCACGTTTCGAAGCCAATTCGCCTATGTTTCGCCTCAGACTCTCGTTCGGGTCAAAATCTGGCGAAAGCGCACTCCCAACTCTATCAAGATTCAAAAGCGTCTTCCCCAGCATCGACATTTCTCTCGGGATGAGAAGCCCGTGAGCAGCACAAATTCTCATAATCTCCATGACAATTGATCCGAACTTCAATTGCTGGACTGATGATCCTTTCGCCTTGCCAACTAACTCCGAAAGTTCACCGGTAAACGCCCTCTTGTCCAACTGATGATTCGGTTCCGAAGAAATGCGAACCGCAATCTCGCTTAGCCGGTCACCTCGGTTATCGCTAATCGCGACCAAGAGGTGCAACAAATTGTCCTGCATTCTTTCGTCAACCCTACCTACCATTCCGAGATCGAGCAACGCTAACTTAGAATCACCCGTGACGAGCAAATTTCCAGGGTGAGGGTCCGCGTGATAGGTGCCCTTGACAAGGACCTGGTGCAGATAGGCTCTGAAAATCTCGTCGGCTAGTGCGTCGCCATCAAGTTCAGTTTTCGCCACACCAGGAAGTTCTGTGACTTTGACACCATCCAGATACTCCATCGTCAGTACCTTTGAACTACACAGCTGGTCTACCGGCTCAGGCACAACAATATTCACAAATTCCTGTAAAGACTGCCTCATTTCCCTCAGATTCTGCAACTCACACTGATAGTCCAACTCGTCCATCAAACTTCGACGAAACTGCTCTATCATTCCTGAAAACCGGTACTTGCGGCCCAGATCGGTGTGAGAGTCTGCATATTCCGCAATGGCCTCCAAGGCTTCCAGATCTTCGGTCATGCGCTTTCGTATACCGGAGCGCTGTACCTTAACCACAACCTCTCTCCCATCTCGTAGTGTGGCACGGTGAGCTTGACCAATCGAGGCAGATCCCAAAGGCGTTTTATCGAAAGTATCAAAAGCTTTTGACAACCGAACTCCCAGTCCCTTTTCGATTGTCTCTACTATTTCCTCATAAGGTGCAGCCTCTACATTGTCTTGTAGCCTTTCCAGAGCATTAAGGTATCTCTGAGAGAGTGTCCAATAAGTCCATTTAGGCAAGTCTGGCGACCATAAGTCGAGTCATGGCGATGTGTATCATCGCTTGCGAGGAACTGGTGGTTC
>JAUHWE010000272.1 GCA_030424825.1 Verrucomicrobiia bacterium | reverse complement strand
AAGCAGGTCAGTAAGTTCTACATTCATATGCAATACGTCAAAACGCTCGAATTAGCGCAGGCGCAGGACGCGCCTTGGACGTTGATTTTATGGTTAACGATTTTAGTTCAGATTTTGGAAAAGCGACAAACGTAGGAGTCCGCTACCTGTTGGCAAGCGGTAATTTGTCACGAAATCCCAAATTTTGTCTCGAATGACATTGACAAGGGAAATCGATTCAGGCTTTTTTCGCCACTCTCCGATCAACCAGAACGGAGAGTTTAATTTTTCCGTGTTGCAGGGTGGAGCAGTCTGGTAGCTCGTCAGGCTCATAACCTGAAGGTCCTTGGTTCAAATCCAAGCCCTGCACCCATCGAGGCCCATTAGCGAGATGCTGGTGGGCCTCGTCCATTAAATGAGATCCTGATCTGGCCTGCAGAATACCATGGCTAAATCTTCTATTCTCAATTGGTATCGCTCGAGGAAAAGACCATAAACCTTATGTCATTTACAAATCTGGGGCTTCGCTCCGAACTAACTGAAGCGGTAAAAGCTAAAGGCTACACCGAGCCCTCTCCAATCCAAGCGCAGGCAATTCCCGCCATACTCGCTGGCAAAGACGTTATTGGGGGAGCACAAACCGGAACGGGAAAAACGGCGGCCTTCGGACTGCCCCTGCTGCAAATTCTCGCTGAGAGCGAATTCAAGACCAAACGCCCAAGATGCTTGATTCTCGCTCCTACCCGAGAGCTCGCCGCCCAGGTTCACCAAAGCATTTTGGACTACGGAAAGCGCTTGAACCTAAAGTCAGTCGTAATATTCGGTGGAGTTGGATTCAATCCACAAACAACGGCGTTGCGCCGGGGAGTAGACATCATTGTCGCCACGCCGGGAAGGCTACTCGATCTCTGTCAAAGGAGAGAGGCTAATCTTTCAGCGGTAGAAATTCTCGTCCTAGACGAAGCGGATCGGATGCTGGACATGGGGTTCATTCACGACATCAAAAAGATCCTCAAGCTCCTCCCGCAGAAGAGGCAGAACCTATTTTTCTCTGCAACCTACTCTCGGGAGGTCAAGAAACTGGCTGACTCCATTTTGTCGGAGCCCGTCGAAGTCGAGGTCGCTCCACGCAATGCGACTGCAGACCGTGTCGACCAAGAAGCCTACGAAGTCGGCCAAAAGTCTAAAAGATCAGTTCTTTCATCGATGATTTCGAGAGGTGATTGGTCACAGGTCCTTGTATTCACTCGTACAAAACATGGCGCCAATCGATTGGCGACGCAGTTAGACAAGGATGGAATCACATCACTCGCCATTCACGGAAACAAAAGCCAATCCGCTCGGGAACGGGCCCTCGCAAGTTTTAAGGCCAACAAGATTCGCGTGCTGGTCGCTACCGACATCGCGGCTCGAGGACTCGACATCGCCTCCCTCCCCTATGTAGTCAATTTTGAACTACCCAATGTCCCCGAAGACTACGTTCACAGAATCGGGCGCACAGGTAGAGCGGGGAAATCAGGCAAAGCAGTCTCCCTTGTCAGCGAAGTGGAGGGTCAACACCTTCATGCTATTGAAAAACTGCTCAAAAAGCAGATCCCTCTTTTCCGGCTAAAGGAGAATGGTGATCGGATCGAGGTAGGATCGGACCAAAGACGTCCGTTTGAAACGCAAAACCGGCCTCACCAACGAAACTCCCCGAAGAACGTCAAGCGACCCAACCGTCGCAGAGGGCCCAAAGGCCGACCGAGTAACAGCACGGCCGAAGCAAGTGGCCGTTCGAGCGAGAGGAAAAAAACGGCTTCTAGCACTGCTTCACCCACTCCATCAAATCGCGGAGGCTGGAGACCACGGAAAGCCAAACCCAGCAGTTTGAAGCGCTAGGGTTTACTATCGAAAGAGAAGCGTGGGTATTTGGCACCCTTGTAAGAGTTCCGTTGTAGAACTGCCCAAGATCAGTTGGCGAATGCGATTGTGTCCGTAGGCCCCCATTACGAGCATGTTGATCTTCTTTCGATTCACGTATTCAATGATGGTGGGAGCCGCCTCCCCGTGCAGCATCTGGCAAGTCAAAGAATGACCGGACTTTGCGAGAATCGCCTCCGCATTTTTCAGCCCGTTTAACCGCCCCTCTTCCTCTTCGTTGGGGCTAACGGTGACCAGGTGGATTTCCGTATTTGCAAACATCCCGGATTCCGCCACAAAATCCACCGCCTTCCGGCAACTGGGTCCATCGTCATAGGAAATCAATACGCGAGTGACTTCCTTGTAATCCCGGGAAGCCACGAAGCAAGGTTTCGTGGCAGCCCTCGCGACCCGTTCCATGGTCGATCCAAGATGCTCCGTAGCGAAATTCGCGTTTTCTCCTCTTTTGCCAATAATGATCAGGTCGGCTCCCTCCTCCAGTTCTTTGAGACTATCAACGAGGAAGCCCGTCTTGTGCGTCTTCTTGACTGGCTTTGAGTAACCAGATTCTTCTAAAATTCCTGCTGCTTGAGAAAGGGTTACTTCTGCTTTGCTTTTTTCCAATTCCTGCAATTGACCCATAACTGCCTGAAATGGCTGGAGCCCTAGACTTCCACTCAAGTCGGCTACAAACGGCACTTCAAACTGCCGCAAGTCAGTCACGTAAACGACCTCGATATCGACCTCTACCTTACTGGATATCCAGGCAGCGTAACGGCAACAAGACAAAGCGTATTGAGAACCATCAATACAAACTAGCAAACGTTTCATTCACACAATCTATATGATCGTGTTGTCCTGTACAATAGCATTCTTCGTCACACAGATGATTCCGTCTCTGACAAATACGCCATCTTTCGAAAAGCCGTCCAGCTTTCCGTCGGGATTCAACTTTACGTTGTGGCCAATGCGGGCCCCCTTGTCTATGATCGCGTTTTTGATCTCGCAATTCATCCCCACTCCGATGTCCGGTATGCCCTCTGCGCGGTTGCGTTCCCGATCCGCAGCACTCTCGAATTTGTCTGCTCCCATCATCACCACATTTTCAAGGCGAGCGCCTTCCCGAAGAGTCGAGCGAATTCCGATTACGCATCTCTTCAGATAGGAATCGGTGATAATGCAACCGTCTCCCACTATAACGTGATTGATAGAGCAGCGATTGATCTTGCTAGCTGGCAAATAACGAGCCCGCGTGTAGACTGGATTACCTTCCGAGAAGAAGTTAAACTGGGGAACGGGATCCGCCAACTGCAGGTTTGCTTCGAAGAATGCCTTAACTGTTCCAATGTCCTCCCAATACCCTTCGAAAATGTAGCTGTTCAGCTTCCGGCTTCCCAAAAGTCCGGGAATCACTTCCTTTCCGAAATCGGTCGCCTCGCTATTCAGCGCCTCTTCCATCGTATTCCGATTGAAGACGTAAATACCCATAGAAGCGAGGCAGCGCTTTTCGTCGTGGGACTTTTTCTGGAGTCGCGACTCGATCGAGTCGGAGATCGCCAATCCATCGATGACCTTCGGGTCCGTTGGCTTCTCAACAAACTCTGAAATTTCCAAATCATCGTTCACCCTCATCAACCCGAGGCCTTCTACCTGGGATACTGGAAACGCGATAGCTGATACCGTGACATCCGCCTTCGACTCAATGTGCTGGCGCAGGATATCCTGAAAATCCATTCGGTAAAGCTGGTCGCCGGAGAGGATTAGAATGTAGTCGTAGTCCCCGCCAGCAAAGTGATGAATGTTTTGCCGGACCGCATCCGCTGTTCCCTGATACCAGTTGTCGCCCTTTTCCGTCTGCTCCGCAGAAAGAATATCAACGGTCCCACCACCGAAGGGATCGAAACGGTAGGTCTCCTGAATATGCCGGTGCAAGGACGCGGTATTAAACTGGGTTAGAAGATAGATCCGGTTGATCTTAGAATTCAGGCAATTGCTAATCGGTATGTCTACCAAACGGTACTTTCCCGCCAGAGGCACTGCGGGTTTACAGCGTTCTTTCGTGAGGGGATGCAGGCGTGAACCGCGTCCACCTCCCATGATTACAGCAATCACTCGTTTTTCCATCGTGTTGATAATATTTGGGTTAGGGGCACTACCTTGGGTAGCCAAATCAATATTGCTTTCTGGCACAATACCAAAAAAGGAACGAATGCGAAATAATTCGCATTCACATTCAACACATTCTATCCAAGGAGCGCTTCCCCTACTGTATTGGCTAACAGATTACGGATCGGCTGCCTAGATATCGTCCACGGTCTGCATCTTGTCGTAGACCATTTTTGCCGCCTTCTTCACGCTGTCTTTCGTGGAACGGGCTTGGAGCCACTCCAGTTGGGTCGTCAATATCGCTTTTACGTTCGGACGAAGATCAGATGACTTACCCTTCGTCTCCATCGGAGAAAGCCCGGCCAGCTTTCGGATCCGATGAATATTAGACAATTGGAACAGCATGAAATCCCGAATGTTAATTCGCCCTTCCGCATCTTGAGGACACCCCGCATCGATTGAGAGCTGCACCCAGCCTCGGGAACACTTCAGCCGTCCCGCCATTTCTTCGATTGTCATGGGTCTATCCTCTGCCGCGTCCATCCGCATAGACTCCCACCTCACGGCCAATCTGTAAAGACTTTGTAAACAAGAATGTTTCCTAAGGCATTACCTGAGACAAAATCTGGGCAACTCAAAGATACTCGTTCTCCTCAAATGATCATCGCAGCACCCATTGTTTCATTAGTAAATGGGTCTATCAGGATAAAGGAACCAGAAGTACGGTTGACCTTGTAGGAATCGTAGGAAAGGGGAGCCGCCGTCCGAAGCGATACTCTGCCGATGTCGTTGCGACGAAATTCCAAGTCATCTTCAATTTTATGGAGCGTGTTGATATCTACCTTGTACTTGATTTCCCGGATGATCGCTTTGGTCTCTTTCGTCGTGTGTTGAAGGATGAATTTTCCTTTACCATTGAGCGGCTTGTCACTGAACCAGCAAACCATCGCTTCAATATCCTGCCCCACTTCGGGAGGATTGTTAGCTTTCACAATCATATCGCCCCGGCTAATATCAATCTCGCGATCCAATGTAATCGTCGCGCTCAATGGGGCGAATGCCTCCGCCAGCTCTCCATCCATAGAGTGAATAGCCTTTATTTTCGCCCCGAACCCCGAAGGCTGCACGATGATGTCATCGCCGGGCTTGAAGACACCACCGGCGATTCTACCCGCATAACCTCGAAAATCGTGATACTCATCACTATGAGGCCGGATAACCCACTGCACGGGAAATCGGGCGGAAACGTGATTCTCGTCTGACCCGATATAAACCGTTTCGAGATGGTACAAGAGAGAGGGACCTTGGTACCAAGGCATATTCTCCGACTTATCCACGACGTTGTCACCCTTCAGCGCGCTGATCGGAATAAAGGTAATGTCCACGATATTGCCGAGTCGCGAAGCGAATTTACGGAACTCCTCTTTGATTTCTTCGAAGCGCTCCTCACTCCAATCGACAAGATCCATCTTGTTCACCGCGATGACCACGTGTTGGATTCTGAGCAGATTCGCGATGAATGAGTGGCGGCAGGTTTGCTCGATGACTCCTTTTCTCGCATCGACGAGTACAATCGCCAAATTCGCGGTAGACGCACCCGTCACCATATTACGCGTATACTGTATATGGCCCGGAGTATCGGCTATGATGAATTTCCGCCTTGGGGTGGCAAAGTATCGATAGGCCACATCAATCGTAATTCCCTGTTCTCTCTCCGCTCGAAGCCCATCGGTCAGAAGAGCCAGGTTCACATTCTCGTCACCCCTTTGCTCGCTGGTCTTTTCGATTGCCTCAAGCTGATCCTCGAAAATCGCCTTCGAATCGTAGAGCAATCGCCCGATCAATGTGGATTTACCGTCATCAACGGAACCGGCTGTCGTAAAACGAAGCAAGTCCATGTCCAAATAGCCGCCAACAGCGGATTTCTCTCCTGTACTCATTTTAGAAAAATTTAAGGTTAGAAGTATCCTTGTTTCTTGCGATCTTCCATGGCGCTTTCGCTCCGCTTATCGTCTGCGCGATTTCCCCTTTCGGTCTCCCTCGCGGCAGCGACTTCTTCGATAATCATATCCATCGTACTCGCGTCTGAATCAACGGCTCCTGTAATGGTCGCGTCTCCCATTGTTCGAAAACGAACTTGGCGGGTCTCTACCGTTTCACCCTCACGGGGTTGCACGAATTCCGAAACGGCAAGTATGGTTCCGTTGCGAATAACAACTTCCCGATCATGAGCGAAGTACAGACTCGGCAACTGGATGTTCTCTCGCTTCATGTATTGCCAGACATCCATTTCCGTCCAGTTGCTGAGCGGAAAGACGCGGAAATGCTCTCCCGGGCTCATGCGACCATTGAAAATGTTCCAAAGCTCCGGTCGTTGGTTTTTCGGATCCCATTGGCCAAATTCGTCTCGATGAGAGAAAAAGCGCTCCTTGGCACGGGCTTTTTCCTCATCCCTCCGACCCCCGCCTAAGGCAGCGTCGTACTGACCTTCTTCCAGGCAATCTAGCAAAGTCTGTATTTGAAGCGCGTTTCGGCTGGCGTTCAATCCCTTCTCTTCGACCACTCGTCCTTCATCTATGGCCTTTTGCACAGAGCCTACGACTAGA
>JAUHWE010000271.1 GCA_030424825.1 Verrucomicrobiia bacterium | reverse complement strand
CAAGGCCTCTACTGAGACGGCAATCACCATAAACAATAGGAAAAGCGGTAATCTGGAAGCTTGTTTCATAGCTGAGGGTCTGTATCCTAAAACGGAATGCCTTCTATTCAGTAACTCTAAATACACCATTCATAGTCATCCAATGCCCCGGAAAGGTGCAAACGAAATGATGGTCTCCCGCTACCGCAGGGGCGGTGAAGTGCAGCGTATGCGAACCTCCCGGCGGCACCACAAATGTACCCGCTATCACTTCTGGAACGTCGGGAGTATAGTTTTTATTCAAGGCTTTGGGATCGTTGAGCATGGAAAAGGCGAGCTCCCCCACTTTTCTAAGATTTCCTTCCGTCACAAAAATGGCGTTGTGCGGCATGATATCTGAATTTTTGAATACGAGCTTAATCGGCTCATTAATCCGGGCCTCAATAAGCTTGGTATCAAATTGCAAAGCCCCGCTACAATCTAAGGCAATGGTGCGTTCACCTTCAACCACCTCACCCGACATGGTATCGATACTCGGGTCTCCTTTTGGTTGCCGCACCCTTAAAACAATCTCAGTTTGCTTACCCTCTCTGGGCGGCGCCAAACCCGGAGACCGAAAATGCTCGCCCAGTTCCAGAATCGTCGGGAACAAGTCCGTTTTGAACGAAATGCCTTCACTGTCCTTTAGATGCATCCGGACGTGCATTTGCATAACTGGTTCAATTTCTGGAATTTCAACAAAAAGGGAATGCCCATCATTCAATACCTTAACAGAGCGAGGAGCGAGAACATCGTGACCCAGCGACTGGGGTTCCTTCTTTGAAAATTCCGGCGATCCATACTGGGGCGCGTATTCGTAATTCCATTGCTGAACAAAGAAATTGCTCAATGGAGTCGATTCTTCCGGATCCAGCGCAATCGGAAACTCAATCCGAATGCCATTCGAATGAACCTGAAACCCGATTGGCTGGCGAAATGGCTGACCCGTATAACGCACCCGCTGCAAGCACCCATCGGATACAGAATAGTCCCCCCATCCATCAATCCCGGTTAGGTAAAGTTGACCATCGTGAGGTCCCATGGCGCCACGCATAACCCCACTTTTAAAATCTCCTTCCAACGGCACGATGGCTCCTTGATGCCGATTAGTCGATCGATCCTTGAGAACAAGATAGTGAGTTGAATAGCCGTATGAAAGGCCAATGGTATGACCATGCATCGGACCCCAACGACTATCATTCGCATGGATGAAGCCACCGGTCGAATTATCGACACCGCGCGGAATGTAGCAAAGTGGAGGCGATATGAGATCGCTGACCTGATCCCCCTTGTGCCCGTAGAATTCTCCCTCATGCAATTCGATCACCATGGAAGCAGGAGTGTCGGTTCCCTCTTGAGGGCCGAATAAAATACTCCCGTCCGCCCCTACTCCCACGCCCATGCAATTGCGGACCCCATAGGCGAAGTATTCAGTTACCCGATCGGGACCGGTTCGATAGATATCCTTCCAATTGGCAAAGTAAAACGCCCCCTCCTTATCCCGAGCGAGGCCAAATGAGTGCGTATGGCTTTTTTCCCTACCCAGGAAATCATTGGCGTATGTCTCGTAGAAATCCGCTTCGCCATCGCCATTGAGATCATGCAGCCGCGTAATCTGCCCGCGCTCCATCACGAAGATCCCGTCTTCGTCAATGTGAATGCCAATCGGCTGATGAAGGCCCGCCGCAAAGCGTTTCCAGGTGATTCTAGAGAGATCTCGAGTCAATCCCGAGACCGCCCACATTTCTCCGGCCAAAGTCGCTACTAGAGCGGTCCCATCTTCCAGGAAGCCGAGACTCGTCAATTGCATAACGCTTTGAAAACCCGTTTCCTCGGGAATGACGATCGTGTCCACCACGTAGGGAAGGCTTTCATCGGATGCGGTCGAACCTGCGACCGTGAGCGATTGCGGCCACTGTAGAGGTCCCCCACGAGTGAGGGCGACCAAGTCGGTCCTAGAAGCGGCACTCACGCCCTTTTGTACTGCCAGTGCCGATCGACCGATAGCAATCGTCACGGTACTCATAGAATCGATACGGGGAACCGAGACAACGGAAACGCCGTCAATCCGCTTTACTTCAGCCAACGCGATCTCCCCATCGACAAGGACCGCTACCGATAGGCCGTCAGGGAGGATCCCTAAAGTGAGCTCTCCTCCGTTGAAGTCCTCCCTAAACTGCAGCGAACGAACGAATACCGGACTGCCTTCCACGACCTTTGCACTTGGACTATCGAAAACGAGCCCCCCGTCGAGATGGTAGGTGAAAATAGCCCTTTCCCCATGACGATAGTAGCCGTTGTATTGGAACGGAATCGATTCACCCTTCCCATTCCAAGCGGGAGTCGCGGCCTCAATATCGAACCAGATTTCCCCAACTTGCGAGACGTTCCGGGATGTGCCCCAGCGAAAGGGATCGAACTGGATAAACCCGCCCTGCCATAGGGATGGATAGCTTAAAGTCTCCGGATCGAAGCAGGTCGAGAGTTCGCTCTTCGAACCGAGTTTCACAGAGACCGCTTTTCCCAGGGCCAGCTTTCCACTCCGGATCTTCTGACCCCAGATAGAACCCATATCGATCCCATTCCATCGTCCGTCCTGGTGCTGATTCTGGCTATGCTTTCCCCAATGGCCGTGCTGTCCCGCATCGAGTCCCGGAAACGCCGGTATCAGTGCCGGTTTCCTTTCCTCCGCCATGTAGTAGTCCGCCTGACGTTGATAAAAATCGTACACGCGGGCCTCGTTGACTTCCCTTTCTGTATTCAGATGTCCTTCACGATTCCCGGCTGGATCCACGTAAGGATGCTGTTCAGGATTGGCGATATTCAGGTGGTTGTGCTCCTGAGCGGACAATGAAACCGAAAATGCTAGAATAATGATTGCCTGTCTCAACGTTTCGAATCTCCTTTTAATCGATTTCTGACATCCTTAATTCGTTTCTCCGGCCAAACTCCCACACTTTATTAAAAGGTTACACTTTGCTAGTAGATTCGAGTTTAGGAATCATTTCTCTCATAGCAATTTGGAATCCATCGATTTTAGTGAATACACGGCATATCCAACGGGGACGAAAGCATTCAATTTTAAGAGAGTGCCTTATAGGCCGCTTTTCAACTTCAGAAATTTCCTATCTTTGAGGTAGCCAAACAATCTTTCTACCGGTTTAGTGCTTCGAAACCTAATCTCTCCTTCCAAACTTCCTCCCATACTCAGATTTCCATGACTCTAGAAACCACTTTTGACAAAGACCTCTTTTTCGCAATTTTCGGTGTCTACATCGTCGGGATGGTTGTTTTGGGATGGTGGGTCTCACGTGGACAAAAGTCCGGAGACGACTATCTACTGGGTGGAAGGCAGGTCCCGTTCTTTTTGGTCTTGGGCACAACCATCGCCACCATGGTGGGAACAGGTTCCAGCATGGGAGCGGTCGGGAAAGCCTACTCCAATGGCTGGGCAGGGGCCTTGTTCGCGATCGGCGCTGGACTAGGGCTCTTCTTTCTAGCAAAATTTTTCTCGGAAGTTCGTAAGTACAAATTCATGACATTCTCCGAGGAGATGTCCTTTTACTACGGAGGAAATCGTCTCATAAAAGGACTAGTCGGAGTCGCCATATTCTTTGCTTCCGTCGGTTGGCTCGGAACCCATATTCTGGGGGGAAGCCTTTACCTCAATTGGATTGCAGGGATCGACATGACCTATGCGAAGATCATCGTCGCCTCGGGATTCACCATCTATGTGATAATCGGCGGCTACACTGCAGTCGTCTGGACAGACACCATCCAGGCGGTCGTTCTGTTTCTCGGATTCATCCTGATGGCTTTTCTCTGTCTCAACAAAATCGATGCCTGGAACAATACGGACGTCCTTTTCAACAAAAAGCATTTCACATTCCTAGGCTCCAGCCAAATTCTGGCCTCAGTAACGGTAGTCATCAGCATGTTCATCAGTACAGCTACGGTCCCCTCCTTCCGTCAACGCATCTACTCGTCCAAGAACAAACGAACCGTTGAGAAGAGTTTCTACATTTCAGCTTTCCTCTATCTGCTTTTCGCGATCATCCCGGTTGTCATTGGAATCACTGCCTTCAATTTGCTGCCTGGCATTCCAAACTCCGACCAGGCTTTTCCTGAACTGGTCACCAAAATACTGCCTGCCGGGATTGGAGTGGTCGTTCTCATCGCCGGTCTGAGCGCAGTTATTTCCTCCGCGAGTTCTGACGCCATCGCGGGTACCTCCATTTTGCTGAGAGATGTTTTCATTCTGCTAACGGGCAGGATGCCGCCCAAGGAGAAGGCTCTCAGATATTCCCGCATCGGCGCCACGGTAACATCCGTTTTCGCCGTACTGTTCTCAATGCTGTCGAACAATATCTTCGACTACATAAAGGACATGGTCGGCATGGTCATGAGTGGCATGTTTGTTTGCGTCATCTTTGGCCGATTCTGGAAACGGAGCACTTGGCAAGGTGGCGTGGCCGCTCTTGCAACGGGCTCTCTCACCGCACTCATTTTTATCCTTATTCCGACCTGGAAAGCCGCTTTTGGCGGAGTCACTATTCCATCCGTTGTCGTATCCACGATCTGCTGCGTCGTCGTCAGTTTGCTCACCCCACCCAATACCGTAACGGATGAAGAGGCACTGGCCTCACTTGAAAAGGAGCGGGAAGTGTTCGGGTCATGAATTAGGCACCCTCGGGCTTGCCCCGGGGAAATTCATTGGTAGCGGGTGATCTCCGAGCACCCACCCGATGGATACGACAATGGGCGCTCGGAGATCGCCCGCTACCAATGTCAGTAACCAAACCACCGACGAGTGGCCGTTCATAATCGGAACAGGCAATATGCCCGTTCCCTATTTCTTCTTTTTCGTATGAACGAGATCAGGACGTGGCATATTGTCAGTAGCCTCTCTCATAACGTAGGGTTTCCAGATTTCCAGCGCCGCTTCCCACTCTTCTAAGGTGCGAGTCGGATACCACGAGGGCCAGCCGTAAGCGAGAAAGTCCTCTTTGTTTAAATTTGCCTCGACCCAATCGTCCACTTTGTCAACGGGACACGATTCTGGGTATACCGCTTCGGCTCGAAACGTATCCGCCACTCCCTGATCGCGAATCACGTTCTCTCGCCAGTTTTCAAGTTCAGCAAGCAATTCACGTTTGACTTTGGCATATTTTGGATCGTCCGCTACGTTGTTCACTTCATGCGGATCTTTCTGTAGATCGAACAATTCGAAATCCGGTTTCGTGGGAGCCATAAACGCAGCTTGCTCGGGGGTTAGCTGCCCTTTCATATTCATGACATTCATCGCTGCCAACATCGGATACGCCCCTTCCTTATACCGATTAAACTGGCACCAGGCACGTTCCGGCATGAGATTGTGAATCAGTTTGTAACGGTCTGATCGTATGGCTCGCATGGAGTCATGCGTTTGATCCATTTTATCTCGCGCGGCAAATACGTACTTCCGGTTCCTGACCTCTCGGCTGAATAGGCTTTTCCCATGCAACGGAACAGGGGCCTCAACACCGGCCGCCTCCAAGATCGTCGCGCAAATGTCGATCGACATCACCATATCGTTATTCACTTGCCCGGATTCCACTTTACTCGGCCAACGCATAATCATCGGAATTCGAATACCGCCATCATAGAGAAACTGCTTTCCGCGGATGTGACAGCGTCCGTGATCTCCAATAAAAAAGACAAGCGTACTGTCCGCCAAGCCCTCATCTTCAAGTCGCTGTAATATCGCCCCCACCTCTCGGTCCACCAATTGCATTTGTTCCAGACCATTGGCCCAGTCGCGACGGAAGAAAGGCGTGTCGGGATAGTAGGGAGGCAGCTCCACGTCTTCGATGTCAATGGGACGTTGAGGATCACGCTTCCATGAGCGATGCGTACCGCCAAAAGTGATACGCGCAAAAAAGGGCTGATCCTTTCCTCTCTCCGACCAGTCTCCCCCCATAAACAATTCCTCTTTCAGGTGGGGAATGAAATTAGTGTCTGTCTTCCGACTCATCAGAGCCGTAAAATAGCCGGCCTCTTCAAGTAGATGCGGGATCGGCTTGATTCCATAGGGCAAGTGACGCTTTTGGTCAGGTAGTAGACGATGCTGATGAGCTCCAATGTAGTTTTGATGAAACCCCGTCATCATCGCGGAACGGGAAGTCGAGCAAACCGGCGAGGTCGTGAAGGCATTTTCATAACGAATCCCCTCCGACGCCAATTGATCCACAAAGGGAGTGTGTATTCCCTTCGTCCCGTAACATGAGAGATCCGCCGACCAGTCCTCAATTAGATTCCAAAGGATATTGGGACGATCCTGATTGCCGTTTGCTGGACCCAACAGCACTGAGAGGAATACCAAAAGGAGAAGATAGAATTTCATAGGACTTTGGAAGGAATCAAATTAGAGGGAAACAGGGCAGGAAGCGGACCAATACTCGAAAGGAAACTCCAGTTTCCCGACAGACCGTTACGCAACAAAGTAGAAATCGGGACAAAGATCGAGTTACAAATCGGATTTCCAACAAAGACTGGCGGGAAAGAACAACCACAGCCTATGGATGCTTGATTCTTTG
>JAUHWE010000270.1 GCA_030424825.1 Verrucomicrobiia bacterium | reverse complement strand
CGTTCGGCAAAGGCTTTCCGATTGAGGTTAGCAACGACGCGATGTCACGTGGCGAGGAGCGTTTCAACATCTATTGCGCCGTTTGTCATGGCGCCGCTGGTGATGGAGATAGCATGACAAAAAAATACGGAATGCTAACTGTCGCTAATCTTACGGACCAACGACTGGTCGACTACACGGATGGACAGCTTTACGACGTGGTTAAGAACGGCAAAGGCTTGATGCTCGGCTACGCGGACCGTCTCTCTGTCGAGGACCGCTGGAATGTCGTTCTTTACGTTCGTGCCTTGCAGCGTGCTGCTAATGGCTCTGTTAACGATTTAACGCCGGCTAAACGAGAGGAGCTCGGACTATGAGCGAAAATTATTCACCCAACCCAAAGAAATGGCTGACGCTTGGAATCGTCGGACTGATCGTATCGTTTATCGGCTTTTTTGTTGATACGCAATTGGCAGTCTGGTCCTACCTGATTGGCCTGATTTTCATTACGTCTATCGCTATCGGGATGCTTTTTCTTGTGATGATCCATCACATTTTCGATGCGGAATGGTCCGTTATCGTGCGTCGTCAAGCCGAGCACTACATTTCCGCTTTGCCCTACATGGGCTTCCTTTTCATTCCTCTGTTTATCATCACCTACCTAGGCAAAGACCAAGGGGTGCTTTGGCTGTGGATGAACCAGGATGCGCCGCTACACGGTCATGGCACCGTGGGTACAGACATTCTCTATCAGAAGAAAACCTGGTGGTTGTCGGAGACCTTCTTTTGGGTTCGTGCGGTTTTCTGTTTTGCCGTGTGGACTTACTTCGCTCGGGCGTTCCGGAAAAACTCGTTTACTCAGGATGAAGATGGTTCCCCGAATCATACCTTCTCGAGTCGCAAGCATGCAGCAGCCGGCCTCATTCTCGTCGCGCTCACTTGGACAGCGGCGGCCTTTGATTGGATTATGGGTCTCGAGTACCACTGGTTCTCCACCATGTTTGGGGTCTGGATTTTCGCGAGTGCCATGCGAGCCGCTTTGGCAGTGATGCTGTTGACCTGCGCTTATCTTGTAGCGAAGGGTCCTTTGAAGGGAATCTTGAATACCAAGCATTTGCATGATGTCGCGACGCTTGCGTTCGCCTTCACCGTTTTCTGGGCCTACATCACGTTTTCCCAGTATTTTCTAATCTGGAATGCGAACATTCCGGAAGAAACCTTTTGGTTCAACGATCGAGAGCAAGGGATCTGGTGGCCGATATCGATGATTTTGATTTTTGGATACTTCCTGTTCCCGTTTCTCTACATGCTGCAGTTTCCGCTGAAGACGAATTTCAAGTCGATGACATTTATGGCCGTCTGGCTGTTGTGTATGAATCTTCTTGATGTGTTCTTCAACATTCTGCCGTCGTTAAAGGATTCGCACGGGGAGCCCTTTCAACTGTTCTCAAGTTTTCACAACATTATCTGGTACATCTCCGGAGTTGTCGGCGCAGGTGGGGTTTTGCTTTGGGCCTACTGTTCGAGTTACCAGAAAACGAAGATCATACCGATTCGCGATCCACGCATACAGGATTGCTTGAACCACAACCACTAATTTGACGAGCGATGAGCGAAACCGCCCAAATACCAACACGAAGCGCATTCCCAACGATTGTCGCTATATTGGGAGCGTTCCTGATTTTCTATTTCCTAATTAGCATGACTTATCTGGAAACAGAAGTCGGTACAGAAACGCCTACTTTGGAGCGTCCTTCCTTGGCGGAACATCAGGCAATCGCATCCGATAAACTGTCGAAATACACGGTTGTGGATGCTTCGTCCGGTAAAGTGCGACTGCCAATCGAACGAGCCAAAGAACTGATCGTCTCTGAAAACTCAAAGTAGCTTGTACGGACTTAGAGTTTCATCGAATTGAAGTTTCTATTATGAATTTGATCGGCAATATATGTTCTTCGCTTTTTCCGGGCCTATCCGGTGATACGAAGAATCGCGAAGCAGAGCGTGCGATCGACCGTATGATTCGATTTCCTCTGCTTACTCTGATCAAAAGCTCTATTGTGTGGCTTATCATCGCGACTGTCTTTGGTTTGATCGCGTCGATTAAGTTGCACTCGCCTGGATTTCTGGCTGATTGCTCTGTTCTAACTTATGGGAAAGTGGAACCCATTTTTTGGAATACGCTCGTCTATGGGTGGCTATTCAATGCCGGACTGGGCTGTGGCGTTTTTCTGTTAAGTCGATTGGGGGGGAACTCAGCAGGCCTAGGCGTTTTTCTAACAATTTCTGTCGTTCTCTGGAACACTGCCGTTATGGCGGGGGTTGTCGGAATTATGTGGGGCGAACAGTTGCCGTTTCAGTGGCTTGAATTCCCTGCGTTTGTGGCTCCCATCTTGTTTGCGGCATTCATCGGGATTGGGCTGTGGAGCTTGCTGACTTTTAGAGTTCGTATCCACCGATCCAGCTACGCTTCGCAATGGTGGATCCTCGCGGCTGTCTTTTCATTTGCCTGGATCTATACGGCCGCCCAAGTCATGCTAGTCTGCGTACCTGCCCAAGGCGCCATTCAGGCGTTGGTCAACTCCTGGTATGTCGAGAATGTTTTCGGATTGTTTCTCGCTCCACTAACGTTTGCGACACTCTACTATCTGGTTCCTAAAACTCTGGGTACTGCGATTATCGGATACAAGTATTCTGGATGGGCGTTCTGGTCGTGGATCTTGTTCGCTAGTTTTTCGGGAGTTGCGAATCTCGCTAACGGACCGGTTCCCGCATGGGTTTCGTCGTTGGGTGTTATGGCAACCTTTGGTCTTCTTATTCCAACGACTACGATTTCGATACAGTTACTTTCGAGCTTTTTCAGTCGCTTCAGTGTGATCTGGGATTCCGCAACAGCTCGCTATCTTTTCGCGGGTAGTATTGTTTTCCTATTGGTCATGTACCTGAAAATTTTTGGAGCCCTCAGAGGGTCTCTCGATATCACTCAGTTTTCGGTCTACGACTCAGGAGTGGCCCAGCTGGCGCTTTTCGGATTCGCAGGGATGACTTTTACGGGCGCCATGTATTTCATGCTTCCTCGCCTTTTGAATAAGGAGCTGCCTTCAACCACGATAGTTGATCTGCAGTTTTGGTCACATCTTATAGGTTTGATTTTTGTATCCATTGGATTGCTGTCCGGTGGCGCGCAACAGGGTGAATTGATGAATGGGAGCACCGCAGATGTGCTAGTCGTTGTAAACACGATGCGTAGTAGCTACTTTCTGACGACAATTGGTAAGGCGTTCTTTTTCATCGGCGCGTTAGGAAACGGAGTCACTTATATTTGGATTATGCTTTCGACTCGGAAGTCAGAAGAAAACACAACTAGCCTGATAAAGGAGGCTCCGGAGCTGGAGTACAATGCCTCATGAATCGTGGTCCTTTCATTTTTTTGGGCGTTTTTCTAATTGTTGCGACATCGTGGACGTTCGTACTGTTTAAAGCCAATCAGGAAGTGGGCCAATTGTCGGCGGTTCTAGATGAGGATCTGGGGAAGTATGTTCCTGGAAATACAGTAGGTGCTGCTGCTCACGGTAAAGAGGTCTATCAGGAATTGGGATGCATCTCCTGCCATACGCAACAGGTCCGCGTTGCTTCGGGAATGGATATTGAGCGTGGTTGGGGTGAACGGCAATCGGTTGCCCGAGATTACATCAACGACCATAAAGCGCTGATTGGAAATGTTCGAATCGGTCCTGATCTTTCGAATGTTGGGGCGCGCCAAAAAGATAGGAATTGGCATCTCCTCCACTTGTACAATCCGCAGATCAATTCGAAAGGATCGAATATGCCAGCGTATCCATTTCTTTTTGATGTTCGCGAAATCGTTGGTGAGCCGTCGTCGCATGCTCTGGATTTGCCACCAGCGTTTTCTCCAGGTGAAGGATTAGAAGTCATCCCGACGAGAAAAGCCGAATCGCTCGCTTCCTACATGTTAAGTCTGAAGGTTGACTACGAATTGAAGGAAGCCCCGAAATCGAACGAAATAATGGCCGAAGAATTGGCGGTTGCGTTGGAGGGTGCGCAGTAATGAGTGACGAACTTCAAAATCGAAATTTGCCTGGTATCGACCCAGGTCTGGCGAGCGATGAAAGTATCGTAAAGACGCATGCCCGTATCCGTCGCGAACCTTCAACGGCCTATCCTGTTCTCTTTTTCACCTGCGTCGCCGTAATAGCGGTTTTTATATTCAGCTGGTTTTATGCCCGTCGCTACATGGGAGAGAATAATTCTTATCTCCATGAACGGTCGGATATTGCATTGTATTCTGACTGGCAAGCGCGTCCCAGAGGGCCCGTCGTCTACGATTACTACGCTATAGGCGAATCGCTTTACACGAAAATGGCTTGTGTGGGATGTCACCAAGCGGATGGAAATGGTCTGCCAGGGCAGTTTCCTCCTCTTACGGGTTCAGAGTATGTCGTTTCTGAGGATCCAACCATGCCAACGAAGATTATTCTCGCCGGTCTTGTGGGCCCGATAACGGTCAAAGGGAACGAATACAACGGGAATATGGCGGCGTATGGGCCTGGTTTGAAGGATCATGAAATCGCAGGGTTGGTGACCTACATTCGGAAAAACTGGGGTAATGAAGCGAGCGAGGTGACCGCCGATCAAGTGGCTGCGGTTCGGGCCGAAGTCGGAGATCGTGGTCCTTGGACCGCGGAAGAGCTTTAGGGGTCTCAGGTAAGACCTTACTTATCTGTGCTAGTTCGGCTAGTGTATTAAGAACTAGCAATTGATCGTTGCCCAAACGAAGGACTTGATTTGCCTAATACAATTAGGTAGCAATCTGTTATGGAAACCCCTGGTATTACATTCGAGTCTCTTTGCGAGATACCTCCGGATGAAGAGCTTCCACCTTTGGACCGGGAAGTCGTCGGACCAGATGCAGTGCTGAATGAAGAAACGCTTTTCTGGAGAAAGAATGGTTACCTGATCTTGCCTAATTTTATCCCTCACGAATTACTCGACGCATACGCTCAAGTTTGTCTTGATGAAGGGATTGCCCCACACGGATGGCCGGAACCTTGTCCATTCACGCACCAACCTTCGATGCGGGATATCGCTTGCTATCGTCCTTTGTTCGATAAGCTCGAAATGTTGATTGGTTCACCCATGGGCTTGAGTCTCGCCCTGACAGGGTGGAAATCGACTTCACGCACTTGGCATCAGGACGACTACTTGAATCCGCCTAATGTAAATAGTCATTACGCTGCCGTATGGATCGCTCTAGAGGATGCCCACCCAGACTGTGGATTGTTTGAATACGTACCGGGTTCGCATAAGTGGCCTCTCATGCGTGGCGCTAAAGTACAGGCGCTTCTCCCCAGTGATAAACGTGATGGAAATTGGCCGCTTGAAGCAGAGAAACTCGTAACAGAGCTTTTTGATAAGGAAATCGAAGAATCAGGCCTGTCCATCGAGACTTTTCATGCTAAAAAAGGAGATGTTCTGATTTGGCATGGACGGCTTGCTCACCGCGGATCTGTCCCGCAAAATAAGGAGCTCGAGCGGCGGTCATTGATTACCCATTACTCTTCGATCGTTAAAAGGATGGACCTGCCACGCCTCAAACGCCATCGGAATGAAGGCTGGTATTTCCTTTTGGAAAATTCCGTGGAACGCTAAGACTATAGAGGCTGGGAAAGCTCGGTTGATCGGGCTACCGCGGAATTTATAGCGGATTCGAGTGTAGATTCCCATTTATCTTGGCGTAGTTGTTCCAGCAATGCGTAGGTGACTCCGTTGGGCGAAACCACCTCGTCGACCAGTTCCGATGGTGTCTGTCCGCTTTGTTTCATCAATTCGAGTGATCCGATGCCCGTTTCTATGGCTAGTTTGGCTGCTAGGGAGTAATCTAAACCATGGTCCTGAGCAGCCTTTGCGATGAAATCGATGAACTGGAAGAAGACCGCTGGTCCACAACCACTCACAGCGGTCACAATATGCATTTGTGATTCTTTTACTTCGTAGTTTGAACCCAGTGCCCCTAGAATGGATTCAACCAATTGTCTATCATTGCTGCTTGGCGGATTCTCAAAGCAATAGGCACTGACTCCCTTGCCGATTCTCGAAGGCGTGTTTGGCATGACGCGAACGACATTGCGAGCAGAGGGGAATGCAGATCTTAGTGAGGCGACTGTGCGGCCTGCAAGTACTGAGATGATGAGGGCATCTTTCGCGGTGGCTCCTTCCTCCTCCGTGATGGTATCCAAATGCTGGGGCTTGAATGCCAGAACGACCGTTTCGGACTGGGCGAGAAGCTCTAGTCGCGAAGCGGCAAGCCCGATACCCGTCTCTTTAGAAAGCGCAGTGGCCGTAGTGCCGGATCCAGATACGCAATTGATATCGCTTGAGGCGAAAACGCCTTTTTCTAGGAGGCCGAGCACGATTGCCCGAGCAAGGTTTCCGGCACCGATAAATCCTGTATTCATTTTTTGGAAGTATTTTCTTCGAGGTAGGGATGAGTAAATTCTGCGATGACCCCGCAAACCTCGTTTTTGCTAATTCGAATCTCACCCCCAAGAGTGCGGACGGCATGTCGAGCGATTGTCAGTCCCATGCCAACCCCGACCGTGTTTTT
>JAUHWE010000269.1 GCA_030424825.1 Verrucomicrobiia bacterium | reverse complement strand
GTGGAGTAGGGCGGTTTCGGAAGGACCTCGCCTTTGAAAACGGGCTGGCCTATTGGGTGGTTGGAGACCAGCTCTGGAAAGGAGCGGCATTGAACGCTATTCAGATTGCTGAATGCCTTTGTGATCGTTAAGTTTGCGGATTCCCCCCACATTCGCGTTTTCGGGTGAAATATCGAGTTGCGGAGGTGCTGGAATGCTAAATAGTCTGAGCAACATGAGTTTGCGGAATCTAGTTACTTTTCTAGGATTGACTTCAATTGGTCTGATAGGCCTCCCGGCTCAGGCGGATATCGCTCCGTATGCCTCTGAAGCAGAACTCGGGAAGCTGATTGGCCAGAAGACGAGACTTGAAGGCATTTACCATCGTGACGCCTTCAATGCTCCCGCAATTGCGCTTAGTGGCCGCATTTACTATTTGCTGGAGAATCCTCCAACAAAGCAGTCCTTTAAATTTCCAGCGGAGAGCAGTCCGGCCAGTGTCGAGGGGGTTCTATATCTCTATGATGGGAGCATCCAGTTCAATGAACTCTACAACAGGATGGGAAACCGGTACTACTTTTTCAGCTTGGACGATGCGAAAATCGAATTTGGGGATCCGCTGAAAGGTCGGAATGAGCAGCGGGAGATTGTTCCGGGAGCGAAGCCGTCCACTGCTCCGGGCCTCTAGGGCGAGGCTCTTCCTCAATATTGAGGGACGTTGCCATTTTTTGTGAGGTTAGCTTGCGAGTGAAATGGTGTGCGAGGAGGGATTGGATTGAACCTGGAACGGTTAAAGTCCTTTGGACTAACGCTTCGCGTCATCCCATCTTCGCTCCTTAAGTCGCTTCGTCGAACCCCTTGGGGTTTCTCGTCCCTCCATCGAGGCGCGTGCTGGCAAATAGCTTTCCTGAGTAAGGTGAATCTGCGAGCGAAATGGTGCGCGAGGAGGGACTCGAACCCCCGACCTACTGGGTGTAAACCAGTTGCTCTAACCAACTGAGCTACCCGCGCATCGGAAAAGGCTGGAAATAAGGATGAAATCAATTGGCCTTGGCAAGGCAAAATTCTACAAAAAGCAGAGCTGCCGAAAAGGAGTGATGCGAGCGTTGAGACTTCTGCAAATCCCCCTTGCATGCCAACAGAGGGCTGTCTATGAAGGCGCCTTAAATTAAATCAGCAATGGCAATGAGGCACACTATCTCCGTTCTCGTAGAAAATAAATTCGGCGTCTTGGCTCGTATTTCGGGTCTGTTTAGCGGTCGCGGCTTTAATATTCACACGTTGAATGTCGCTCCGACACACGATCCCAAAATATCTAGAGTCACGGCTGTGGTTCGAGGGGATGACTCTGTGCTGGACCAAATCACTAAGCAGCTTAAAAAGCTGATAAACGTTATCGAAGTACACGACTTCAAGCGTGGGCAAGCGGTTTCACGGGAACTGATTCTCGTGAAGATCAAGGTAAGCGCGACCAATCGGTCGGAACTCATCCAGATTTGCGAACTGTTTCGAGCCAAGATCATAAGTGTTCAGCATGAGGATTTGGTCGCGGAGCTAACGGGAGATGAGGGCAAAATTTCGGCGTTCCTGAATTTGATTGAAAAGTTTGGTATATTAGAACTGGGGCGGACCGGTAATCTAGCGATGCACCGGTAAGTACTCGAGCAGCGAGACCTGCTCGAAAACCTTTGAATTCCCTTCCCAAAGTCATGATACAAGCAGCGAAAGAGTTTGTTGTGGCGACACGTAAAAGCCCCCTCGCTCTCAAGCAGGCAGGGATGGCGGTTGCTTGTTTTGAACAAGCGATTCCAGGATCCGTTTACCGTGTTGAAAAAATGGTTACGACAGGTGACAAGCAGCGTGAATGGTCATTGGAAAAAGAGGGGGGTAAGGGACTGTTCACGAAAGAGCTAGAAGATGCATTGCTCGATGGTCGGGCTGATTTTGCAGTTCACAGCGCGAAAGACCTGCCTTCGGAAATGCCGGAGGGACTCTCTATTGCCGGCTTCCTCCCGCGAGAAGAAACGGAAGACGTTCTAGTGTTGAGGAAAGGGATATCGAACCCGAAGGTGATTGCCACGGGGAGTCCGCGTCGCAGGATTCAATTGAGACTCTTGTATCCAGATGCGACCTTTATTGAGATACGTGGCAACTTGGATACTCGCCTAAACAAAATAGCCGATGGCTATGCGGATGCGACCGTGTTAGCGGTAGCGGGATTGAAGCGCTTGGGAATAAACGATTGGGAAGGAACCGAATTTGTAAGGCTGGGACTGGACGAATGTGTCCCTGCCGTCGGGCAAGCGGCGGTCGCAATCCAATGCCGTACAAGTGATACCTCCAAATTTGAAGGGGCACTTGACGCGTCGACCAAGGTTGCAGTGCTATTAGAGAGGGCCTTTATGGAACGGCTCGGCGGAGGCTGCCAAGTCGCGTTTGCTGTAAATTACACGGCTGGAAGATTGCGGATATACCATAAGGATTGTGGTCGTGAAACACGGTTGATTCCGTTTGATTACGCGTTGTCGAAACCAGCTGAAATCGCGGATCAGTTAATAAAGCAACTAGAACTGGGTCATGCCTAAAGGAGCGGTCTATCTTGTTGGAGCCGGTCCGGGTAATCCAGGTTTGATAACAGTTCGGGCAAAGGAACTCATCGAAAGTTGTGACACGCTTATATACGACTCCCTGGTGCATCCAGCGGTGCTCGCTTTGCAGAAAGTGGGTTGCGAGCAGATATTTGTCGGCAAGAAATCGGGTTGTCACTCGGTGCCGCAATCTGAAATACAGACCTTGTTGGTTGCCAAAGCAAAGGAAGGAAAACGGGTGGTGCGGTTGAAGGGTGGTGATCCGTTTATTTTTGGTCGAGGCAGTGAGGAGGCCCTGTATCTTCATAGGGAAGGAATCGACTTTGAGATCGTTCCAGGAATTACCGCTGCAATTGGTGCTGGCGCCTTTAGCGGAACCCCCCTGACGCAGCGAAATTCCAGTTCGACACTTGTGATTGTAACGGGGCACGAAGATCCGGAGAAACCGGAAGCCTCAGTAGATTGGGCCAATATTCCTCGAACTAACAGTACCCTCTGCGTCTATATGGGAGTTTCTAGGCTCGATTCGATTGTGGGTAGTTTGCTGGAGGCTGGTTTTAAAGATTCTACACCGGTCGCTTGTGTTGAATGGGCGACTTTGGGATGCCAGCGTGTTTGTAGGGGAGTTTTAGGTACCATTTGCGGTGATGCGAAACAGTTTCGACTAAGTTCACCTGCGGTTATCATAATAGGAGAGAATGCTGGAATGGGTGATGAAATATCATGGTTTGAATCAAGGCCTTTGCAGGGTCGACGATTTGTGGTGACGCGGAGCCAAGGTCAGGCGAGCGAGTTGAGCGAGAAACTGGAACTTCTTGGGGCGGAAGTGATCGGGTTGCCTTTAATCTCTATAACGAAAAACGTAGACGAGCAGACTCGGGACGATATCTTTGCCGAGCTCGCTTCTTATGACTGGGTTGTCTTTTCCAGTCCCAATGGAGTCCGTTATTTTTTCGAGGCTTTTTTCGAGAAATTCGAAGATATTCGATCACTTGGCTTTATTCGTATTGCTGCGGTGGGAAAATCCACTGCTAAGGAAATAAAAAAATTCTACGTAACCACAGATTTGATACCCGATGAGGCCAATGCGGAGAGCCTGGCAGATGCCCTTGTTGCCACGGACAGTCTGGATAGCGCGAAAGTGCTTCTGGTTACCGGAAATTTGGGAAGGGACATACTGTTGAAGAAACTGGAGGAGGCGAGGGCGATCGTCGATCGATTTGAGGTATACCAGACCCAACCTACGGATCTTTCCAGTGATCCCGCTGCCAAGGTTTTTCGCGAGCAGGGTGCCGACGCGATCCTATTTACGAGTTCTTCCGGAGTTAAGTCTTTTGTGGATCAGGCCAAAGACTTGGTACTGGGAGCTGATGCCATTCGACCAAAGACCGTTAGCATCGGCCCGATAACCAGCGCGAGTATGGAGCAGTTCGGGATGCCTCGGAATTTTCAAGCGAAAGAAGCTAGCCTAGACAGCTTGGTGGATGAGATTGTGAGAAATTTTGGGAAGGATTCGAAATAAGTATGAAGGTGCCATTTATTGATCTCAAACGTGCCCACGAGCCAATCAAGGCAGAGCTATTGCAAGCTTTTGCCAACACCATTGATCATGGAGGGTTTTGTTTGGGTGAAGATGTGGAGCGATTCGAAACGGACTTTGCTAAAGCCCAAGGCGTATCTCGATGTGTAGGTCTGGGTAGTGGGACCGAGGCATTGCATTTAATCGCGACAGCGATGGGGATTGGTCGGGGTGATGAAGTCATTGTCCCCGCTTTTACTTTTATCGCATCGGCTTGGTTTGCCCAATACGTCGGGGCTCGCCCTGTTTTCGCAGACATTGATCCTGAATCCTATACCCTAAATCCTGATTGCATCGAACCACTTATTACAAGTAATACAAAAGCGATTGTCGTGACGCATCTTTTCGGCCAATCGGCCGACATGGATCCCATATTGGAGATAGCGCGTTCACGAAATATCAAGGTAGTTGAGGATGCGGCCCAGGCGCATTTGGCTGCCTACCGAGGGAAGCCTGTGGGAGAAATCGGCGATGCGGGAGCATTTTCCTTCTATCCCACTAAGAATCTTGGCGGACTGGGAGAGGGAGGATGCGTCACTTCGAACGATTCGGCTCTGCTAGATCAAATCGAAATTTTGAGAGCTCATGGTTCGAAAGAACGCTATCTAAATCACTACGTTGGATATAATAACCGGATGGAAGGGTTGCAGGCCGCCTCGTTGAACGTGAAATTGCCTCAGTTAGCTGAGAAGACCCAAAGACGGCAGTTCATCGCCAACCGGTACCGAAGTGGAATCGGTCATCCCCAAATAAAGCTTCCGGCAGTCGTTGACTGGGGCGAGTCGGTATTTCACATGTTCACGGTGCAACATAGCGAACGTGACCAATTGAAAACCTATCTTGCGGACAATGGGATCGGAAGCGATATTGTGTATCCATACCCGTTGCATCTACAGCCGTGTTTCTCCCATCTCAATTACGAAGAGGGAGATTTCCCAGTTGCAGAAATGCTGGCGCGACAATGCTTGAGTTTGCCGATCGTTCCTGAACTGACCAATGAGGAAGTGGACTACGTGATTGAGACGATTAACAGGTTTGGCGGATGATTCGATGATCGCAGGAGTACAAATCAAAGTATGCGGGTTGACCAACGCGAGTGATGCGCTCGATGCGTCATCGGTTGGAGCGGACTATCTGGGATTTATTTTCTATCCCCAATCCCCGCGCTGCGTTGATCTGGATTCTTACCGAGCTTTCCAGTCGGAATTGCCTCAACTACCCAGAGTGGCTGTAACGGTTAACCCTGATCGGGATTTGTTGGAGCGCCTCGAAGGCGTGGGGTTTGATTACTTTCAGATTCACTTCCCTATCAATAGAAACTCGAGTCAACTTGCGGAGGAATGGTCCGAACAATTGGGTCCAGAAAAAATTTGGCTAGCTCCCAAGGTGGATCCCGTCGTCGGTTTCGACGAAAACCTGCTCCCATTTGCAAATACCGTTCTTTGGGATACTTATCAAAAAGATGCCTTTGGCGGTACGGGGAAAGTCGGCGATTGGGACGGATTCAGAGCGATTTCCGAACGATTTACCGAAAAGAACTGGGTTCTCGCGGGCGGCTTGAATCCGGACAATGTGTGTGAAGCCATCGAAAAATCCGGATCGAAACGAATTGATTTGAATAGCGGTGTGGAGAAATCGCCGGGTCTGAAGGATCTTAATTTGTTGGAACGGGTCAAAACGGCTTTGGAAAACCGTTGATTTTTGGTTCGCCTTGAATGGATTCATGGCTAAAGTGATTCGATAAAGTAGCCCCTTCCGACAATGACCTCACGACCGCTATTATTTCTTACTGCTTTAGGTTTCAGTTTCGCGTTGAATCCCGTTTCCGGGGCCGACGAGGCCAAGCCGAGAATTGGAGAAGTTAAAGCGGTAGAAACGGAAAAGAAGGCGGAACCGGTATCTGTAGACAAAGTTAAGCTCAGCAGGACGACGGTGTTTGACGAAACGGAAATCAAGAAGCTCTACAAAGAATCCAAAGCTCAAAACGAAAAGATGAATGAGGGACTGCCCGCTCATCTGAATTCGGAGGAGATGGAATTGGTTACGTTGAAGACTTTGAATGTTGGGGGTGACGAGTTGAAATTGCAACGGGACCTGATGGAGGTGCTTGATCCTAAGCCCAGACGCCGCCTAGAACGGATCGCCGACCTGGATCCCGATGCCGCAAACGAAATGCTCGTGACGATGCGTAACGACCAAGAATTTATGTCGGGACAATATGATCGGCCAATTTCAGCGGGTGATCCCGGTCGCACAGCCAATTTTACAGCAGGCCAAATTACGGGCGCTTTTGATAAGCTGATTAGCTCGCTCCAAAGTTCTAGGGCTAAAAGGGAGAAACAGCAAAAGGAACTGGAAGCGCTCCAAACCCAAGAGTAGGAGCGATCAATTCCCATAGATTAAGAGCGGGTGGAGCCCCCGCTTTTTTGTTTTAGTAGCCGACTGTGGTATATCTGGCTAAAACGGAA